>JALONU010000215.1 GCA_025454775.1 Bacteroidales bacterium
AGTAAAGGGCTGAGAACAAGCAGTGAACTGGCTGCAAAAATAACATCAAACACATGCTTGACAGATTCATAAAGTATCCTGTCTTTAGCTGGTACCCTGGTCTTATTTTCATCTGTTCTGCCGGCTGGCATAGTCCTCAACTCTTCACCGGATGAAGATAGTGTTTTTTTAGATCAGCCCCTGCCTTTCAATCCAGTCTGACTGGTGATGCGGGACCGACAGAATTGTAAAACAAAAGCGAATTATATATAATTGCCTCATAACAAATAAAATACCTTTTGATTTGAACAAAATATCAACCCGTGATCAAGATTGTGATTCCTGTCCTACTATTTTTTTATTTTTAGGGCATCGAAAACAGGACCGTAAAGCTGCTGATGAACGACGATTTCGAGGCAAAGGGAAAGAGAAAAAAGCTTGTTGATGAACTCAGGCGGAAAGGTATCTCAGACGAGGAGGTTCTTAGGGCAATAGATACGGTTCCCCGTCATAAATTCATGGATCCTGCTTTTCTTGGCCACGCTTATGTGGATAAGGCTTTTCCCATATCCTCGGGCCAGACAATATCCCAACCCTATACAGTCGCTGTGCAGACTTCTCTTCTTAAGGTGAAGAAAAGGGACAAAATCCTTGAAATAGGCACTGGTTCAGGTTACCAGGCTGCCATTCTTGCGGAGATGGGAGCGAAGGTATATACGATTGAACGCTTCAGGGAGCTTTACCTGAAGGCACAGCAGACACTTACAGCACTTGGATATTCAGCCGACTTCTTCTATGGCGACGGGTACGCAGGTAAACCTCAGTATGGACCTTTCAATGGTATAATTATCACTGCGGCAATAAACGAAATCCCCGATGAACTCCCGCAGCAGCTGATAACAGGAGGAAGACTCGTGGCCCCGGTTGGCGACAACAGTTTCCAGGTGATGACACTGATCGAACGGGAAAGTGAGGATTCCTTTAAAACAACAACCCACGGAACATTTGTTTTTGTGCCCATGCTCAGGGGAACGGTAAACGATAAATAGCATACATGGAAGTATACAGGCTTGTTTTTTCACCCATCGAGGTTAATACTTATATCCTGGCAGACGGTTCGGGAAAATGTGCTGTTATTGACTGCGGTTGCTACAACCGTGCCGAATTTGACAGGCTCACCTCATTCATAGAAGCGAAGAAGCTGGAACCTGTCCTCTTACTGAACACCCATTGCCACCTCGACCACATTTTCGGGAACGGTTTGTTCCTGGAAAAATACGGACTGGGAGCATATTGCCACAAGGATGAAGATGCAAACAGGCGGGATTCGGTACCTGTTGCATCCATCTTCGGCCTTAAAATGGAACTTCCCCCGGAGCCGGCCGGACTAATCGGGGAGGGTGAAATTGTGAAATTCGGAGTATCGGAACTTAAGGTCCTTTTCGTTCCGGGGCACTCAGCCGGAAGTCTCGCCTTCTACAGCGAAAAGGATGGTGTTGTTTTCACCGGGGATGCCCTGTTCGCAGGAAGCATCGGACGTACCGACCTCAGAGGGGGGAATTACGACATACTGATAAAAAGCATTAGGGAGAACCTCCTTTCACTGCCTGGAGACACAATAGTCTACCCCGGCCACGGAGAGTCGACGACAATAGAAACAGAGATAACGAACAATCCTTATTTTACCTGATTATTAGTGAACTCACTCATAACAGATTTGTTAAACGGTATAAATCACAAAATATGTCAACAGATAAATTCGCAGATCGCCATAACGGCCCCAGGGCTCATGAGGTAAACCGGATGCTGAAGGTAATCGGCACCGATTCACTCGATACGCTCATTGGCAGAACCATCCCTGCCGGGATCAGGCTCGGTAAACCGCTCAGTCTTCCGGAAGCAATGAGCGAGTTTGAATACGTCGGCCACCTGAGGACCATAGGTCAGAAAAACAGGATGTTCAGGTCCTTTATCGGCCAGGGTTATTACGGTGTGGCGCTTCTTTCGGTGGTGATCAGGAATGTCCTGGAGAATCCTTCATGGTATACATCATATACTCCCTACCAGGCAGAAATATCCCAGGGAAGGCTCGAAGCCCTTCTTAATTTCCAGACTATGGTCGTCGACCTGACAGGACTGCAGATAGCCAACGCATCCCTCCTCGATGAATCAACCGCTGCTGCCGAGGCAATGATAATGATGTTCAATGCCCGCCCGAGGGCCGCAGTGAAGGCAGGTGCAAACAGGTTCTTTGTTGATGAGGATATTTTCCTCCAGACTATGGATGTTCTGAGGACACGCTCAAAACCACTTGGCATTGAGCTGGTTACTGGCAGATATCCTGAAGCTGTGTTCAATGAGACCTTCTTCGGTGCAATAGTCCAGTATCCTGCTGCCTCGGGAGAGATAAGGGACTACAGGAGCTTTGCTGAAAAGGCACATGCAGCAGGAGCCCTTGTGGGTGTTGCAGCCGATCTGATGAGCCTTGTTCTGCTGACACCTCCCGGAGAGTGGGGAGCAGACATTGTTGTGGGTTCGAACCAGCGCTTCGGCCTCCCGATGAGCTACGGCGGACCGCATGCCGGGTTCTTCGCCACCAGGGATGAACTCAAGAGGAGCATGCCCGGCAGGATCATCGGGGTGTCGGTGGATGCCCAGGGTAACAGGGCCCTTCGTATGGCCCTCCAAACCAGGGAACAGCATATCAAGCGCGAAAGGGCAACGTCGAATATCTGTACTGCACAGGCTCTTCTTGCAACCATGAGCGGTATGTACGCCCAGTATCACGGCTCCGAAGGACTAAAAAGAATAGCAACTCATATCCATCAGACTGCCTGCACCCTGAACGGTGCACTGAAAAGCCTGGGTTATGACCAGGAAAACAAGGTATTTTTCGACACACTCAGGATAAAGACCGGCTCCGGATCCGTTTCAGCAGAGATCAGGAAGTTGTCCGAATCGTCAGGTATTAATTTCTTCTGGCCTGACGAAACGACGGTAAGCATTAGCACAGACGAGATTACCTCTCTGAAGGAGATCACTGCGATAGCCGGGATCTTCGCAAAGGCTACTGGCAAAACATTCACTGGCCCTCTTTTCCTGTGCAACTCAATCTGTATCCCCGAAGACTTCCATCGGCAGTCAGGGTTTCTGAGAGCCGAAGTCTTCAACCGCTATCACAGCGAAACGGAAATGATGCGGTATATCAAAATGCTTGAAAGGAAGGATTTCTCGCTTACCCATTGTATGATCTCATTAGGATCATGCACGATGAAGCTGAATCCCGCAAGCTCGATGTTCGCAATGAGCTGGCCTGAATTCGCCAATATCCACCCTTTTGTGCCAAAAGACCAGGCCCTCGGGTATTACCAGCTTATGGAAGAGCTTGGAGATGCGCTTAAGGAGATCACCGGGTTCCCTGCTGTTTCATTTCAGCCTAATTCTGGCGCAGCGGGAGAATATGCAGGTCTGATGGTGATAAGGGAATATCATTTAAGCCGTAACGATGCAGGCAGGAATGTAGTACTGATACCATCATCGGCTCACGGTACAAATCCTGCAAGCGCCGTGATGGCGGGGATGCAGGTGGTTGTTGTTAACTGCGATGAGAAGGGAAATATAAATGTTGATGATCTCAGGAAGAAGGCTGAGGAGAACAGTGCAAAACTTGCAGCTTTCATGATCACCTATCCCTCAACTCATGGTGTTTTCGAGGAAGCCGTAACTGAAATGGTGGATATCATTCATTCACACGGAGGTCTGGTTTATATGGATGGGGCCAATATGAACGCCCAGGTAGGTCTGACAAGCCCCGGAAAGATCGGCGCCGATGTCTGCCATCTTAACCTTCACAAGACTTTCGCCATTCCCCACGGAGGAGGGGGCCCCGGTATGGGACCGATCCTGGTTAACGAGAAACTCGCCGGATTCCTTCCTTCTCATCCGCTGGTAAAAACAGGCGGAAGCCATGCAACAACGGCAGTCGCTGGTGCTCCCTTCGGCAGTGCTCATATACTTACAATATCTCATGCCTATGTTATGATGATGGGTCCCGACGGGCTTACCGAAGCTACGAAATATGCGATCCTTAATGCTAATTATCTTGCAGCAGCGCTGAAGGAATGGTTTAAAACGCTGTACACCGGGACGAACGGTTACGTTGCGCACGAGATGATCCTCGACTGCAGGAACTTCAAGACCGAAGCAGGGATCACCGAATCGGATATCGCAAAGAGACTCATGGATTACGGGTTCCATGCTCCGACACTGTCATTCCCCGTGCATGGAACACTTATGGTTGAGCCCACTGAATCTGAATCGCTCAGCGAACTTGACAAATTCGTTGATGCAATGAAGACGATATGGGCTGAGATCCAGGAAATAAAGGAAGCCAGGGCTGACAAGGAAGATAACGTCCTTCATAACGCGCCTCATACGGCCATGGTGATAACTGCCAATGAGTGGAACCATCAGTACGACAGGCAGAAAGCTGCATTCCCCGTTAAATGGATCGCGGAAAATAAATTCTGGCCTTCGGTTGGACGAATAGATGATGGCTACGGTGACCGCAACCTGGTATGCACCTGCGAACCAGTTGAAGCGTATCGTAAATAGTTTTCTCTGTGGTCCTCTGTGTCTTCACTCAGGATTTCCTTTGTGTAACAACAGGATTTAGAGGACGAATTAATAGTCCTCACATGGAATTAATCCTGCTTCGAAAATATTTTAAAGTTTATTAACTGACCTCTACTGGCAGGTAAATTATTTCTGATTATTTTTATCATGTATTGTTAATTAATTAACAGATAGCATTATGCGAAACTCCTCATGGAACGACCTTATAAGCATGATCGAAGGGAAAAAGCTTTCGTATCAGCCCACAGGTTTCATTATCGATTCGCCATGGATACCCGGGTGGTACGGGATAACGACCATCGATTACTATTCGTCGGACGACTTATGGGTTAAGTCGAACCTTAAAGCCATTAACACCTTCCCCGACACCTGGTTCCTGCCCGGCTTCTGGTCGGAATACGGGATGTG
>JALONU010000216.1 GCA_025454775.1 Bacteroidales bacterium
AAAAGGATGAGCGACAGGCGTATGGGATATGCGATTTGTTGCTTGTGATGAAAGACCTGCAGAGATCTGAGCTGCGCCATCCGTAATCACGAGATCTGCTGGAAAAGAAGACCGGAGTTTACACGATTGCACGATCGCACGATAACTATTGCAAGCTTAATTTATATTTTACCGTTCTGACTTGACAGCTGACGGTCAAAATCTTTGCTGACTTTCTTACCTTCGTAAATATTATTCTAAAATTGGGCTCATCATGAAGAAAATCATTTTATTATCAGCTGCTTTTATTGCTCTCAATGCTTTCGGGCAATCAAAGGAAGACACACTTGCCATCAGAAAAGCAACCCTCGATTATATAGAAGGTTGGGCCACAGGTAATGTCGAACGTATTCATCAGTCGGTTTCACCAGAACTCTCAAAACGCAGGGTTGCATTAGCCGGTGATCTTGTCTTTGTCCAGGATATGAGCCAGTCGCTGCTCTGCGCATCTGCACTTAGTAATGCAAAAGGCGTCCGGATGCCCGACCTTACACCCGGCAAGGAACTCACTCCACAGATCAGGATCCTTGATCTCGACGGGACCAATGCCAGTGTCAAAACCTGGAATGCAAAGTATGGATTCTTCGATTATATCCACCTTTCAAAAGCCGGAGGCAGATGGATGATAATTAATGTGCTGTGGGATATGAATGCGAAATAAACTTCTAATAGACTAAGAAATATCTGCGGAGATCTGCGGGAAAAAGTACCCGGAACAGGTTACCGTAACTTTTCGTAACTTGCATGAAAATATCCACTAACATCCACTGAAATGTCTGAGAAAATTGAAGGTCGGTGGCAGGTTGATGATAACGAGCATGTTACCTTTCAAAAAATAATTGACTGCCCGGGGCTCGGCAAAGAAGAGCTCTATAAAAGGGCTCTGAATTTCTTTGCAGCTGAATCCGGCAACAGCATTTCGGTCATCCAGGAACGGGATACCTTCAATGGCATAATCATAGCAAAAGGTGTCTTTAAGAAAGTCAGGTCCCTGAACACCATTCTGAGGAACAGCTCGGTTGATACATTGTATTTAATAAAGACAGAGGTCAGGGATGGCAGGACAAGGATCACTGTATCTCTTACCCGGTATGATGAGTCGGTAAGGGGAAACGATCCGCCTGATATCCACTACCTGTACTTTATATCAAAGCAATACCCGTTCAATACAACTGACCATTATAAAGATCTTTATGGGGAAGCGTATCGCGTTTCACAGTCGAGGGCTCTTGAAATGATCTCAGCTGTAGAAAAAGCACTCCTTGCTGATGCAATCCCTTCCGGAAAAGATTCCTGGTAGCCTGTTCAGTAGTGAGAAATACCTGCGGGAAATCCGGAAACCTGAACCCGCTATCCGTCAATTTGCCGGGTGAAATCCGCCGTTTACCGATTATCATTGCTGTCTGAACTGGCATCAGAGATAAATTCGTACAAAATTAAAACCAGACCCGATGAAAAGAATGCTGTTATCAGCCGTGGCACTGTTGTCTTCCATTACCTTAATGTCGCAGCAGAATGCCGACCTGAGACTTAACCCTGAAAAGAACAGGGTGTATCGTTTAAAGTCTGTCTCAGAACAGACGATTTCACAGACCATCAACGGAAACCAGCAAACAACGGAATCCAGGGTTGAATATTCCATTTCTCTAAAGATGCTTGATTCAACCCCTGAATTTATTGTCGCAGAGGTGCGTTTTGACACAATCATGAACAATACAAATACAATGGGCAAGGTCTCGGCTGTCAGTTCTGCTGCCGGAGGAGATATTAAATCTTCTGTTGCTGAAGATGTTATGTCGTACGTTATGAGCAGGCTTTGCAGCAATGCCATCTTCATCAAAATTGATCACAGTGGAAAACCTCTGGAGGTGGTTAATGCAAAAATGCTGTCGGACATGATCCTCAGGGACACTGCTTCAATAACCCTTGATGAACCTCTTGCCGCTGCAGTAAAAGGACAGATAGCAGCCACTGTGGGCAGCGAGAACCTGAAGACAATGATAGGCGGTTTTACCTGGTACCTTCCAGGGAAACAGGTTGCTGCAGGCGATGTATGGGTAACAGACGAGCAGGTAAACTCCGGAGGAATGATGCTTGCCGTTACCACAACATCACGCATCGAGAGCCTCACCGGGAATAAGGCAGCCATAACCGCAGAATCGAAAATAAAGGCAGTGGAGAATGCCGCTCCAATGAAATCCGGCGGAGCCACCATAACCTACGATAACCTGACAGGATTGAACAAATCGAACATGGTGGTCGACACCCGAACAGGCCTCATAATTGAAAATCTGACCAAGACACGGATCAGCGGCAACCTGGGGGTAAGTGCTCCGGGCTTCAGCATGCAGATGCCGATGGATATCAACGGAGAGACCCGGGTAACGGCATTGCAGTAATCAGACAAATTGAGACCAAGTTCAAAATGAAAAAAATTCTTGTCATATTGCTTTTGTCAGCATCTGTTGCCGTTCAGGCTCAGAAATTAAAGGGATATGTAATTAACACAAGTGACAGGACACCCGTGCAGTTTGCTTCAGTTGCCCTTTTGCAGCTCCCCGATTCATCGATGGTCACAGGTGTGATAACCCTTACCGACGGAGGATACTCGCTTGAAAAGATTAAACGCGGGGAGTATTTCGTGAGAGCCAGCTTCCTGGGCTACAGACCTGAGGGAAAGCCGGTTACAGTAAAAGGAGATGAAAATGAGATCGTCGTTGATACTATTTACCTTGCAGAAGTCACTGCAGCACTGAACGAAGTAACGGTTGTCGGTGAACGGCTCAAGGGAGAGGAAATGGTTGACAGGACAGTTTATAAGATCCCTGAGCTGGTATCCAAATCGTCGAGCAACGGCTACGACCTTCTCAAGAAGATCCCTCAGGTTAACGTCGATTTCCAGAACAACATCACTCTGAACGGCAGCAGCAACTTCATAATCCAGGTCGATGGAAGGCAGCGTGAAAGGGAGTTCCTTGCAAGACTTCTGCCTTCCGATATTAAGAGCGTCGAAGTAATAACCAATCCTTCCGGGAAATACGAAGGCAACATAGACGGTGTAATAAACATAATCCTCAGAAAGGAAGCCAGGTATGGAATGAACGGCAATATCGCAACGAGTCTTAAGCCGTTTCATAAGATAACCAGCGCAACACAGGGAAGCCTCGATTATTCTGTCGGTAAGGCAACCTTCTATGTTACAGGCACATATGTAACACAGGGACTTAATATCACGAATAGAAGCCAGAGCCTTTTCACAGCCCTGGACTCGACAGCCGCCGCCGTTGGCGATGGCGGTATCAAGGTAGGCATGGGTTCAGTGAACGGAGGCTTCGATTACTATATGAACGACAAGAATAACCTTAGCTTCAATGTCAGTTATAAGCCGATCTACCAGGATGTTGACATGCCTGTAACAATTACTCTCCTTAAAAGCCAGGTTCCACTGAACACGATCTCGTCAGTCACTGCCAGTAACCTCCGCAGCGATGAAACGGCTTTTTCGCTGTTCTACAAGAAGACATTCGCCAGGCCTGTGGAGGAGCTCACCGCTGAAGCCAGCTACTATATCTTCAATTCAAATTCGGGCAATGACTTTTCTAACACGCGCTATCCATATAACAGTGAGGTGGTTCTGGATACCTACTCGAGGACGGAAGCAGATATAAACACAAGGAATTACTTTTCGGGGAAAGTAGATTATGTTTACCCGCTGGGCATGAGTGCACGACTTGAGGCCGGGTACCATTTCTATTTACAGGAGATGGCTTACGATTTCAAGATCGATAATCAGGCTGAAAGCAATTTGTTCGAGTATGCCGAGCTTAGAAATTCAGGTTATGGCGGTATAACCATTAACCTTAAAAAGTTCGGCTTCCAGTCCAACCTTAGAGTGGAGAACAGCCATATTAATGCTGATTCAGTTACAAAGCCTGATTATACGTGTTTTCTCCCTTCAGCCAATCTGCAGTACAAGTTTTCCGCTGCCCATAATCTCAAATTCACCTATAACCGCAGGATCAACCGTCCGGGGATATACCAGATGAATCCTTACTGGAAGATCGGGCAGTCGTACGACGTCAGCCAGGGAAATCCCGATATCCGGCCTGACTACCGCGACCGCCTTCAGCTTACCTATACTTGGAACTTCGGAAGCAACTATTTCTCGCCGTATGTCTACAACGAATTCTTCAAGGACAGGGTCAGCAACCGTTTCAGCATTATCACTTCTCCTGTGAACGGTCTGCCCACGACTCTTTCAAAGCCGTATAATCTTATCAGCGGGTATGAGTATGGAGGCGGGGTGAACGCTATGCTCTGGTACGTGAATATCAACGCCAGGATATGGAACGGTCATTACGACAGATATTCCGAAGGAGGCTTCACCATCCCTGCAAGGGATTACTTCTCCTATTCGGTAACAGGCTATAGCTTCGTGAACTTTGACAAAAAGAAAAAGACTACAGCCTTTCTGTATGTTGCCTATAACGGGGTGAACATCGATGCCCAGGTAAAAACTTACACCAAACCTCTTTACGGCCTTGGGGGGCAGTACCAGCTGAAGGACCATACATTCGGGGTCTTCTGGCTTCTCCCTTTCTCCGGTTATGTTGATTACCAGAGGATTGAAACCGGAACATCCGTTTATTCATCGACCAATACAACAGCTATCGACTTTGCAGGATTCGTCCAGTTCTCCTATTCCTACAAGTTCAACAGGGGAAGGAATGTCAAAAAGCTCGACCATAAGGTTGAAATCGAGAGCGACAGCAAGTCGCAGACTATAGGGAGGTGACCGGCAACCGGCTAACGGCTACCGATTATCGGCTACGGTTAATTCGCTGATGATCAGGTTTGAAGCCCCCCTTGGGGGGTTGGGGGGTTAGTTATCCTTGAAGGGGGGAAGGGGTAGTCATTCAATGGTCATTCGATTGTCATTCAATGGTCATTCGATAGTCATTCGATAGTCATTCAAT
>JALONU010000217.1 GCA_025454775.1 Bacteroidales bacterium
CGATGAAGCGTTGAAGAATACTGTTATGAGCAGCAGTGCAAGGGCTAAAAGGCGATTGGTGAAGGATGTGTGTTTCATGAGGTGATTGAAGAGTATTATAATAATGGTGCCAAAAAGCTAAGTTAGAAATTTTACGGACTTTTTCCAAGAACTTCATCACCCCTGGCCCGGAAAAATGACCATTCTAAGGGCATTCAGGCGAAAAACGAGCTTCGGAGTTAAAAATCGGGCAGGAGATTTTGAAACTTGTCGTGTTATCTTTAGCTTTGTGTATAATATACGCAAAGACAGATGGATCAAAAGCAATTCTGCTATGAATATCCCCGGCCTGCGGTCTCTGCAGATTGTGTGATCTTCGGGTTCGACGAAGGCGACCTGAAGGTCCTTCTTATTGAGCGGGGAGCCGAGCCTTTCAGGGGATGCTGGGCCTTCCCCGGCGGGTTTCTCGAAATGGGTGAGAATGCCGACGAATGTGCCCGCAGGGAACTTTTTGAAGAGACAGGGATAAAGGATGTTTTCATGGAACAGCTTTACACCTTCAGCGATATAGGCCGCGATCCGAGGGGAAGAGTAATTACTGTTGCATATTATGCCCTCGTGAAGCTCTCGGAACATAAGCTTCAGGCAGGCGATGATGCAAACAAGGCCAGGTGGTTCCCGGTATCGTCTGTCCCCATGCTGGCTTTCGACCACGACAGGATCCTTGCTGCAGCCCTGGCAAGGCTCCGAGGAAAGATCCGATACCAGCCACTCGGCTTTGAACTGCTTCCCGAAAAGTTTACTGTCCCTGAGCTTCAGCACCTGTACGAGACGGTTCTTGAGAAGAAGCTCGACAGGAGAAATTTCAGGAGAAAGATACTGGCTACCGGACTGCTCATTGACCGGTTCGAATCCGTAAAGGGAGTGCCTCACAGGGGCGCCGGATATTTCAGCTTCGACAGGGATAAGTACAGGGAGCTCTCTGAGAAGGGATTCAGCTTTGAAATTTAGATCTGACCCGAATAATAAAATACGTTCTGACATGATAATCCGCGATTTCACCGACAACGACCTGTACAAGTTCACGACCATGAACGCCGTTCAGAAGAAATTCCCGAATGCTGAGGTTGTTTACCGGTTTATCGACCGTGGGAATACGGTGTTCCCGGTTGGTTTTGACCTTCAGCTCAGGAAAGAGATCGATTCCATGGGATCACTGTCGCTTTCCGCAGAATCTGAGGAGTTCATCAGGAAGAGATGCTATTATTTTGATCCGGTTTTCATTGATCTCCTGAAAGGCTTCCGCTTCAATCCTTCTGAGGTGAGCATTTCACAGAAAGGAGGGAAGCTGGATGTGGAAATAAAAGGCCTCTGGTACAGGACCATTTTGTGGGAAGTCCCGGTGCTTGCGATCATCTCGGAACTTTTTTACAAAATGACAGGGCAGCCTGCAGGGGATTTTGAGTCAAAGGCGTCAGCAAAAAGCCGGGAGTTCGCAGGGATGCAGGCCGAGTTGTCCGAATTCGGGACCCGCCGGAGGTTCTCATTCGATGTACAGAACCGCGTTATAGAAATATTCAGGGAACATATGGGAAGTTTCCTGAACGGCACCAGCAACGTCTTTATGGCCATGATGCACAATCTTACACCCATAGGCACCCACCCGCATGAATGGTTTATGTATCACGGCGCTCATTACGGTTACAGGATAGCTAATGAACTTTCCCTTCATAACTGGGTTGATGTCTACCACGGGAGTCTGGGGATAGCACTCACCGATACCTATACCACTGATAATTTCTTCAGAAGCTTTAACCTGAAGTTCAGCAAGCTTTTCGACGGAGTTCGCTGGGACAGCGGCGATCCCTTCCTTTTTACTGATAAGGCAGTGGAGCATTACAGGAAGCTGAGGATCGACCCGGGGTCAAGGACAATTGTATACAGCGATGCACTCGACCTTGAGAAGGTGAGGGCGATCAGGAAATATGCAGGGGGAAGGGTCCATGATGTTTACGGCATCGGCACTTACCTTACGAATGATACGGATGCCAGGCCGCTTAACATTGTTATTAAAATACACAAAGTTAAGCCTGAGGGTCATACTGACTACATTCCTGCAGTGAAGCTTTCGGATGCAGAGGGAAAGCATACCGGCGATCCTGAAGAGGTCAGACTTTGCAAGGGAATAATAAGAATGCCATGAGAAAGATAAATGCACTTTTGATAATCGACCCGCAGTACGACTTCTGCGACCCCGCGGGGGCGCTTTATGTGAAAGGCGCCGACAGGGACATGGAGATGCTTGCCGGTTGGTTAAAGAGCAACCGGAAAGGGATCGATCATATAGCTGTCACAATGGACTCGCATCCGGTGAACGATATTTCTCATCCTTCATTCTGGCAGGACAAACAGGGGAATTTTCCGCCGCCATTTACACCCATCAGCCTGGAGGATATCAGGTCGGGCAGGTGGAAACCGAGGTACTTCCGTGAAGAAACGGAAAAATATGTTGAAGAGCTTGAAAGGCAGGGTGAGTTCGGGCATTTCATCTGGCCTTACCATTGTCTCACCGGGTCGCGAGGAGCTTCCATTTATGCCCCGATCATGGATGCTATTATAGGGTGGTCGGTGGAAGGCAAACAATATCAGGCAGTAATCAAGGGAACAAATCCGCTCACCGAACATTTCGGGGTATTCAGGGCCAATATTCCCATCCCGGGGAGCCCGGAGACTGAGCTGAACCGATCATTTATAGGGGAACTTTTGGAATATGAGAATGTTTTCCTGGCCGGGGAAGCAAGGTCGCACTGTGTTGCCAACAGCCTGAAACAGGCTATGGATGAGGCTCCTGACCTGGCCATGAAGTTCATCATCCTCGAAGATTGCATGTCGGATGTGGAAGGGCTTGGCCATCTGGGTGCACCTGTATTTGAAAGGGCAAAGGGAATGGGAATCAGGTTTGCAAGGGCGGCAGATGGTCAATCAGGGATAACTCCGGATAGCGGTTTTTAAGGGTTTATCCACCTATATTGCGTTACAGGGCAGGATCCGAAAATAAATTTGACTTTAACTTTTGGCAGGTGTAACTTTAGTTACTAAATCTTTGGCCATGGGAGAACCTTCCGGAGATTTGCTGTTTGCTGTCTGGGTATGGATAGTTGTTGTGATTCTTATTGTTATTGGAATCCGGGATTTTCGGGCCAGAAGAAATCTGCCAAAGAATCCGGAGAACAGAAAAGCAAACCGGAAGATTGCTTTAGACAATCTTAAATTCTTCCTGGGAATTAAGGGAAAAGATGATGGAGATAATCCAATGAAACATCAGGGAGGTGATAATGGTACTCTTTTTAAATAATTTACTCAGGATACCTTGGGATAAAAGTTATTCCAAATAATTGTAAGTGATAATTATGAAAAAGATATCAGTTCTTCTGTTTAGCTTATTCCTTTCTGCGAACTCATTGACGCAGGTGCTTTGGATCAGAAACTATGATGTGGCTATTGCAACTGCTAATAAATCCAATAAGCTGATTGTCATGGACTTCTGGGCGACATGGTGCAACCCGTGCCTCAGGATGGACGAAAAGCTCTGGAATTGCGAAGAAATGAAGAAATTATCGGGCAATTTCATCTGTCTCAGGCTGAATTTTGATTATGATTTAAAATTCGTCTCCAAATATGGAGTCAGGGCAATTCCGAGAGTGATCATTATTACAGCGGGAGGGGAGATACTCTATGATAACCTGGGATTTATGGATGCAGAAAGCTATCTGACGGTCTTCAGGGCTATACCCGGGGATATAGGGGGGCTGAATAAAATGTCAATATTCCAGGCGGAAAATAAAAAAGATCTTCAGGCCAATTATACACTTGGTGAAGAGTTTCAGAGAATCGGTAAAAACCTGGCCAATGCTGAACTTAAAAGTTCATTCCTGAACTGTAGTGCCAAATACCTGTCAAAAGCTCAAAACCTTTCGACCGATCCGGTTTTAGCAGAGGAGATAGAACTTCATTCAATTCTCAACGATATTTATTCAGGCCACGGACAGAAAGCTCTGAAAACGATTGAAAAAATGAATCCGGTCCCGGTGAATGAAGACATTGCCGAGTTAAGGCATTTTGTACTTGCCGAATGTTACAGAAGCATTGGTGACCAGGAAAATTTTCAGAAGCATAAACAACTGATCAAAAAACAGGAGTTTCTTGGTCAACTTAATGAATGATCAAGGATCAGGTTTCTGCATATCGGATACTCAGACTCACATGAAGATGAGTTTTTTAATCCCAATACAGGTAGTTATCAGTCTACATTGATTACAAATGAATTAAAACTGAACGGGAGTCCTGCATATTCAAAGATCTCGTTTGACTATTATTTCTGATACGGTCTCGGACAAACCGGCTGCCTTGACAATAGGGAATGGTAATTACATCGGCAGCACACTTGCTAATCCCGAAAATGATGCAAGAGCAATGCAATCAACTCTTTCGCAGTTAGGTTTTAATGTGATGGAGTACGAAAACCTTGATCAGAAAGGGATGAAAAGAGCTATAGATGAATTTGGGAAAAAGTTAAAACAGTACAATGTTGGCCTGTTCTTTTATGCCGGGCACGGAATACAACCAAAGGGATATAACTTTCTAATACCCGTAGACGCCCAACCTGAGTCAGAACAGCAAGTCGAATATGATTGCGTTCAAGCTGATAGGGTTTTAGCGATTATGGAAGCAAGCGGAGCAAAAGTAAACTTAATAATACTTGATGCTTGGAGGAACAATCCTTTCGAACGTAGCTGGACCAGATCAGAAACTGGGAAAGAGTTGGCGTTCATGAATACGCCAGGGAGGTACATTGATCGCATACTCAACAGCACCTGGAACAACTGCACAAGATGGTTGTGGCATTAATAGCCCGTATACAACAGCTTTCCTGGAAAGCCTGTATATTCCTGGCTTGTCTGTTACCCAAGTGTTCCAGAATGTAACCAAACTTGTTTCCACATAAATTATGATTCTTGGTTAAAAATGT
>JALONU010000218.1 GCA_025454775.1 Bacteroidales bacterium
CATTTTTAATGTGAAGGATGGCAATTTCCGCTGCCCCGGAACACAGCAGGGATATTCGGGGTTCTCAACATGGACGCGGGGTCTGGCATGGGCAATGTGCGGATTTGCCGAACAGCTGGAATGGATAGATACTGCAGATGCCCGCGAGCTGGAAAAATACGGAGGCAAGGACTATCTCACAAAAATAATCAGGGATGCCGCTGAAGCCACCTGTGATTTTTACATAGAAAACACTCCTGCCGACGGAGTTCCCTACTGGGATACAGGAGCTCCGGGCCTTGAAAAGCTGGGTGATCACCTTTCCAGGCCATCCGATCCTTTCAATGATCATGAACCGGTCGACAGTTCTGCCGCAGCCATAGGGGCGCAGGGTTTGCTTCGCCTGGGTCATTTCCTGAATGGAAAGGAAGGGACAAAGGCTGGCAACAGGTACTGGCTTGCCGGGCTCAGGGTTCTCGACACACTTCTCAGCGAACCCTATCTCAGCACAAACGAAAAACACCAGGGCTTGCTGCTCCACTCGGTTTATCACCGTCCGAACGGCTGGGATCATATCCCGGAAGGAAGCAATATCCCTAACGGGGAATCGAGCATGTGGGGCGACTACCATATCAGGGAAGCTGCCCTATACATACAGCGGATAATAAAGAATGACGCCTACTATACATATTTTGACAGTATAAAATGAACCCGGAACCATTGACAGATCTCTCAAGGCTTTGCATACATACCATAACCACAAAGCCCTGGAACATTGAGGAAGTGGCTGAAAAATATTCTGCCGCAGGGGTTAAAGGGGTGACGGTCTGGCGCAACACACTGGAGGGCAGGAATATACCGGAAACAGGAAGGTTGCTTCGGAACAGCGGTCTCGATGCAGTATCCTTATGCCGGGGAGGGTTCTTTCCCTCAACCGACAGGAAGAAAAGGCAGGAAGCCATTGATGAAAACCGCAGGGCAATAGATGAAGCCTTTAGACTGGGCACCGGGTTGATCGTCCTTGTGTGCGGGGCGGATCCTGCACAGCCTCTTGAAGTTTCCAGGGAACAGATCTATGAAGGGATCTCCGCAGTTCTTCCCGATGCCGGGGCAGCAGGGGTGAAGCTTGCCATTGAGCCGCTTCATCCGATGTTTGCCGATACACGTTCGGCTATCAATACAATAGGGCAAGCCAACGAAATGGCAGAGAAGATAAGCAGTCCATGGGTGGGAGTTGCCGTGGATGTTTACCATTTGTGGTGGGATCCGGACCTTGAGAAGGGAATAGAGAGATGCGGCAGGAACAACAATCTCCTGGCATTCCATATCAGCGACTGGAAATCGCCGACTGTCGATTTGCTGAACGACCGGGGACTGATGGGAGAAGGATGCATCCCGCTCAGGAAAATAAGGTCGTGGGTTGAAAAGGCCGGGTTCAATGGATTCATTGAGGTGGAGATCTTTTCAGATATCTATTGGAAACAAGACCAGGATGAGTTTCTTAAGAAGGTTACTGAAGCATATTTGAAATACGCATAATATTTTTTGAGATGAAAGAACACAGGATAGGGATCATTATGAACGGTGTCACCGGGCGAATGGGAACCAACCAGCACCTCATGAGATCGATAATGGAAATAATCAGGCAGGGCGGAGTAAGATACGGTAACGGGGAGACGATAATGCCGGATCCCACCCTCGTCGGCCGCGACGAGGACAAGCTCAGGAAACTATGCACCCTGACCGGTATAACAAAAATGAGCACCGACCTTGATGCGGTATTGAAGGATCCGTCGAATGCAATATACTTTGATGCACAGACAACAGGAAGAAGGGCAGATGCAGTGAAAAAAGCAGTGAAAGCCGGCAAACATGTATACTGCGAGAAGCCGGTTGCCAACAGCACCGAAACAGCTATGGAGCTCTATAACCTTTGCAAAAAGTCAGGACTGAAGAACGGTGTTGTGCAGGACAAGCTCTGGCTGCCTGGAATGCTAAAGCTGCGGAGACTGATGGAGCAGGGATTTTTCGGGAGGATACTTTCAGTGAGGGGAGAATTCGGATACTGGGTTTTCGAAGGCGATACTGTCCCTGCACAACGTCCTTCGTGGAACTACCGAAAGGAAGACGACGGCGGAATAATAATCGACATGCTCTGCCACTGGAGATACGTGCTTGACAATCTTTTTGGGACTGTAAAGGCAGTGTCCTGCATGGGAGCAACACATATCCCCGAGAGGGTTGACGAGAACGGCAAGCGTTATAAATGCACGGCAGAGGATTCAGCCTATGCCACTTTTGAACTTGAGAACGGTGTCATCGCCCACTTCAATTCTTCATGGACGGTGAGGGTGAGAAGAGATGATCTTCTGACCGTCCAGGTAGACGGAACAAAGGGTTCTGCAGTTGCAGGACTTCGTGAATGTTACATTCAGCATTACGGTAACACTCCGAGGCCGGTCTGGAATCCCGATGTACCCCAGCCAATAGACTTCTTTGGCGGATGGTCGAAAGTACCTGAACAGGAGACTTACGACAATGCCTTCAAGGCACAGTGGGAGCTTTTCCTCAGGCATGTTGTCAGGGATGAGCCCTTTCCATGGACACTGTATGAAGGAGCAAAAGGTGTTCAGCTGGCCGAAAAAGGGCTAGAGAGCTGGGCGAAGCGATGCTGGATCGAACTGCCCGAATTAACAAGATGACCTGTTCCAAATTACTACCTTTACGGGCATATTTCCGTATTACCTGAACTGATAAAGAGACATTCGGATGAATTCCAAACCTGTTGCCGTAATCACAGGAGCAAGCAGGGGGATAGGTAGAGCCGTTGCAATATCCCTTGCATCAGAAGGTTTTAATATTGCGGCGATAGCCCGTTCAATCGATAGCGAAGGGATGGGTATCCTGGCAAAGGAAATGGAAAAAACCGGTTCTGAGTTTTTCCCTATAGGCCTCGACATTTCCTGCACCACCTGCCAGAAGGAAGTTGTGTCAAATATCCTTGAAAGGTACGGTCGGATAGATTTCCTGGTGAACAATGCAGGGGTTGCTCCTCTGCAAAGAAATGACCTCCTGGAGATGACAGAGGAGAGCTACGACCGGGTAATGAACATCAACCTTAAAGGCCCTCTTTTCTTTGCCCAGAAGGTTGCGAAGGAGATGATCTGGCTGGGGCAGACACTCGATAATTTCAGACCCGTGATAGTTTTCATCACTTCCGTATCGGCATACATGACCTCGACCAACAGGGCTGAATACTGTGTTTCAAAGGCAGGGCTGAGCATGACATCAGCGCTGTTCGCGGACCGGCTTTCCAGGGAAGGGATCAGGGTTTTCGAACTCAGGCCGGGGATCATTCAGACAGACATGACCGTCAAGGTAAAGGATAAATATGACAAGCTTATCTCTGAAGGGCTTGTACCGCAAAAAAGGTGGGGAGTGCCGGAAGATATCGGCAAAGCTGTTGCATCTATTGCCCGCGGTGATTTCGACTTTTCCACCGGTATGGTCTTCGAGATCAGCGGAGGGATGAATATCCACAAGCTCTGATCAACAGAATCAATTCGCAGTTTACAATTTGCAGTTGGCAAAGGTCCTTATTATGAGGATTTTGCCAGCCGCCAACTGTTAACTGCCAACTTTCCGCCTGAACATTTTTCTCCCTTTTCTTGTTTAAGATGCAGGACACAAAAAACTTAAACAATGAAACACATTTATTTAATACTTACAGTTATGATAATTAGTTCAGCTCCGGCAACTGCTAAGCAGAAACTGACAGCCGACAAAAATAAAAGTACCCTTAACTGGCATGGTGAAAAGGTTACAGGGGAACACAGCGGAACAATCAATCTTAGAGATGGATGGCTCAGCTGGAATAACAATACGATAACAGAAGGAGAATTCTTAATTGACATGACCACCATAAAGGATGTCGACAGGAATGAAAGACTTGAAGGGCATCTCAGGTCGGACGATTTCTTCGGGTACAATCAAGGGAATAACTCATCCTCTCGAATTCAAGGCTACCAGGATGGTTGATGAGGATGGAGCCTGGTTCTATGCCAACATTGTAGTCGACCGGTCGAAGTACAATGTCCGCTATGGCTCGGGCTCGTTTTTCGACAATCTCGGCGACAAGGTGATATATGATGAATTCAAGCTCAAGGTAGCCCTTCTGGTTAAATAAATATATTTGTACTTCATTTTCCCGCAGATTACGCAGATGTTCGCAGATTTTGGTTGGTGATTTGCATTAATCAGCGAAATCGGCGGGAAATTTCTTGGAAAAGTCGCAAATCATGATAATCTTGTATTGACCAATACAAGATGTTTATGACTAATGATTTTTCTGCCAATAGTGACAGTAAGAAACTGGTCACAAGCGGGTTCCTCCTGCCATTCATTCTGATAACAAGTCTTTTTTTCCTTTGGGGAGTTGCCCACGGGATGCTGGATACTTTAAACAAGCATTTTCAGGAAATGCTCCATTTAACGAAGGCAAAGTCAGGAATGATCCAATTTTCTGTTTATACAGCGTATTTCGGAATGGCTCTTCCGGCCGGATATTTTATGAAAAGATTTGGATACAAGAATGGGATTATATTAGGCTTGTCACTCTTTGCCGGAGGGGCATTTCTTATAGCAGCCACAACATCATTTGAATCTTTCTGGACATTTCTGGCCTGTCTTTTTATCATGGGATGCGGATTAGCGACTCTGGAAACTGCTGCAAATCCATACACAACAAAACTTGGCCCGAAAGAAAGTGCTGAAAGGCGTATAAACTTTTCACAGTCATTTAACGGGCTGGCCTGGGTCGTCGGGCCTCTTGTTGGCTTGTTTATTTATAGCAATAACAGCAACGTAGAAGGTGAGAAACTAAGTTCAATGATACTTCCTTATAGCGTAATCGGAGGAGTTGTTTTACTTGTTGCACTTCTTTTTTTATTTACAAAATTGCCTGAGATAAAAGAGGAAGAAGTTACTCCCGAAGTTGAAGGAAACAGATTTATCTCCAAACCCCTCATAAGTCAGAAACATTTTGTTTTTGGAGTGATTGCACAGTTTTGTTATGTTGCTGCTCAAACCGGTGTTTTCAGTTACCTGATAAACTTTGTAACAGATGTCAACCAGAATCCTCATTTTGATGTATCGAAAGGCCCCTATTTCCTGTCAATAGGGTTTGCATTGTTCATGATCGGCAGAATGTCGGGGAGTTTTCTGATGAAAAGTATTAAGGCAACCAAAATGCTTTCTTTTTACGCGTTAATCTGTGCATTATTATTGCCGGTCGTTAGTCTGAACCTTGGATGGACATCACTGATAGCACTTTATGGTGTATTCTTTTTCATGTCGATAATGTTTCCAACAATTTTTGCCCTGGGGATAAAGGACCTTGGTCCCAAAACAAAAAAAGCTTCCTCATTCCTTGTAATGTCAATTGTCGGAGGAGCATTATTCCCTCCCGTGATGGGATTAATAGCAGATAAATTCAATATGTCCGTAGGCTTTTTCGCCCCGATTCCGTTTTTTCTGTTTATCCTCTGGTATGCTCTGAAGGGGAGTTCAATAAAAACAAATATTGGGGGCTGACCGGGTACCGGGTAAAAGATGCAATGGCTCAAACCCCCTTCGCTAAAGTTACGATAGTCGAAGGCATAGTGACACAGCGGCCCTGTAACTTCTCTCCTGGCTAGACTTTTTTCAGCACTTTATGCAGCTCCTGTATCTCATTTGAGATACTGACCATGATCTTGTTGTTCTGATCGGCGAACCGAGCAGCTACGTACTGGGCGTATAAAGACATATTATCCTCAGCCTTTACACCTGTGTCTTTCAGGAAGTCGTCCCTGAACTCATTGAACCTGTTGTTGAATCCGAAGATTGCCATAATTCAGAATTTTAATGTTCCGGAAGCTGAAAATACAAAAAGAAATTTACCGATGGCAGGCAACCATAAAAAAAAGGTGACTCTCCCTCGAGTCACCCACTGATGTTAATTTCATCTGCTCAATTACTGATAAGGCTCTTGTCAACTGATTAAGGTATCAATCGAGAGCACCTGCGGTAATATCAGCATCGAATATCAGGTTTACATTGAAGACCATCGGGCCACTGGCAGTACCGGAGACTGTGAGTGTCAGCTGTCTGTCATTTTTCAGCTTTTCACCGGCTTGCAGCAGTTTCGCTGCATCTGCTTCGGGAGTGAATGAATTATTCTCATTGCTGATATTGGTCTGGGTAAAGATCGTCCCAACCCCTGCAGCTTCGAGTGTCAGAGTATTGATGATCTGACCTCCAGTCAGGCCATTGACAGTGATAACCACCGATTTGAGGTCAATTTTCCGGAGTTTTTCCAGGTAAGGTTCAATGTCCTCATTATCTGCAAGTTTAAGATCCAGAGATGACGAGAAGTTAGAAGCATTCAGGGCCTTTGCCTGTTCGGCTGACTTAGCGCCTGTCACTGTAACAGGAATATCCAACATAAGGTCGGTAGAGAATTCGACCTCAGCAAGATCCTTTATCCAGTTACAACCGGATAATGCCAGGATCATTGCAAGCGACAATGACATTGTTTTTTTCATAGGGTTAGTTTTAAATTAAGAACTTTAGTCCATCACTTATAACAACTGTTGAGTGAGAAAGTTAACCTGTTCGCTTTATTTTTTGTACAGGTTTACCTTTTTAAGGAATTGATCCCAACGCGGATCATCGTGGAGTGAAATAAAGGATCTGTGAACGGCAGCCCAGGCAAGGAAACCATGGTGCGGTTCATAATTGAGCCATTTGAAAGCTTCATCCTTTTTTCCCATGGCGGCATAGATCTTTGCCCTGTTGTAAGCACCCATGCCATTCGGATTCGGGTCCCGTTGTTCGATTTGCGCAAGGATCTTTTCAGCTTCGGCAAGTTGTCCTGTTTCGATATAAGTCAGGCAGAGCGGGGTTTCCTGGCCAGGGTATAGCTCTGCAAGCCTTTGGTGTGTATTGATCGCATCCTGCTGTCTGCCCATACCCAGGTACGCCTCCCCCAGAACATGTAACCCCGCCGGGTAATCTTTTTGTATCTTCAGAGATCTGAGAGCCTCCAATGCGCCTTCTTCAGATCTTCCGGAATACACATATAGTTTCCCCAGATATGCTGTATGCTGTGGATTATACGGATCATATTTCTGCGCGAGTTTATGTTCTGAGATGGCTTCTTCCATCCGGCCCCAGAGATAAAGGCCCCAAGCGTAGTGGTAATGAGCCATGTCAAGGTTCGGGTTCAATTCCAGGGCCCGTTTAAAATGTTTTTCGGCATCCTCATGTCTCCATGCGCTATACAGGTATGCTATTGCCAGTGCGGCATGGACTTCAGCAAGCGTAGAGTCAAGCGTGAATGCCCTGAATGCCCACTTTTCTCCGTTAGCAAGTGCGTCTCCCGGATCAAGCGGGCTGTGAGCGATGTCGAGGTACCCCAGTGCAAGTCCCGCGTTCGCAAATGCATCATCAGGAGCTATCCTCACTGCTTCATGAAGAAACTCCAGACCTTTTAAATTTCCTTCCGGTGTCCCTTTTTCTATTTCAGACAAACCTCTTATATATGCCTCCTGGGATTGCGGATCAACCTGACGCGGCCTGGAGAGTTTTAAAAGATCCTGGGGCAACAGGTCAAGTCCTATTTTACGGGAAATCTGCTCTGCAATGGTTTTATGTACCTGATGTATGTTTTTGCGTTCTATTGAATAGTTGTTCGTCAGTATTGGCTTTTCTTCGGGCAATATCTGAATGAGCCTGATCATTATTTCCTCCAGGCCCCCGGAAGCCAGCACCGAACCTTCAATCAGATAATCGAGCCGGGTATCCTTTGCTATCCTGGTCAAAGACATTCTGTTTTTTTCTATTTCGTAGGTTGTACTTGGGCCGACAATACGCAGAGGCTTTACCTGGCTGATCTTACCCAACTCCTGGTATGAAGCCTGGTGATGCATTTCAGCGAGAAAATCATTTGACGGATCCCCGGTAAGGTTTTTAAAGGGCATTAATGCGACGGACACTTCAACAGGTGTCTTTATAGGCTCTTTCGATAATTTCTGATATACAACTACAGCGGCAATTACCAGTATTGCGATTATACCAATGCCTGCCAGATATTTCCATTTGGCAGATCCGGCATGCCTCGGCTTTAGTTCCTTTATAAAATCCTTTTTTATCTCCTTCGAAGGAACACTGTGCGGAGTCTCTTTAATACTCTGCCCGCCAGGTTCTGTCAATAATCCCGAAATGATCTCATGAATGGCATTACCTATTTTATTTATCTGGTTCCTGTATTTTGTCCTGTTCAGGTTAACCTTTTCATCGTCATCTGGTTTAAGAGGCCTGTTAACTCCAGGTTCTGAATAAATGAATTCCACACCGCGAAGCACTCCTCCAAGCACTGACTCGCAAGCTTCTATATCGGCATTGTTCAGATCATATATGCGAACCGGCAGCACCCTGGCTGATACATTGCCATTTGGAAGTTTTACCTTCAATCCGAACGGGTCCCTTGATGCCAGGTCTACAAATGCCTTAAACTCATGTTCCCAGGCAAAAGACTTTGGATCGCAATAGGTTCTGGAGATAACCGGGATGAAAATGAGGCATTTCAGCTTTTCCTTCAGAGAGGCATCCACATCGTGTGTCTCCAACAATCCATCATGAGGATTTATATCAAAGTAAACGCTTATCTCTTCCTTGAATGTAGCCTCCAGTTCCTTCTTCAGGTTATCGACAAACTCGGTTACCCAGCCGTCGTATTTGTTGTCCTTCTGGCGGTAGCTGATGAAGATATCGTATTCGTATCCCGGGATTAGGCTTGGCATTATACTAAGTTCATATCATAAAGTTACGAAAGGGATGAATGCCAGTCAAATAAATTATGTACGGAAC
>JALONU010000051.1 GCA_025454775.1 Bacteroidales bacterium
AGAAATTCCGCCATCTATCAGCTGATTCCAGTACCTGTCAACCTCATCAGCGCTCTCACATGTGACAAAAAAGGAAATTGAGGGATTTATCTTAAACTGCGGCCCTCCGTTCAGGAGCATGAATTTCTGTCCATGTGTTTCAAGGATGATAACAGTTTGGTTTTCGAAAGGGACAGACGTCTCACCGAAAGTTTCAGAGTAGAAGTCTGCAGCCTCTTTAGCATTACCGTCAAACCAGAGGCATGGATAAATCCTGTTTTTCATTCCTTTGCCGAACATATGAACATCCACTGGACGCCGAATTTGTCCCTGCAGCTTCCGTAATAGTCTCCCCAGAACATTTCCTGCAGCTCCTGCTCCACATGTCCTCCCTGAGCCAGGGCATCGAAGAGTCTTCGGGTTTCTGTACGGCTGTCCGGCTGAAGGGCAACATAAACATTATTTCCCTGCTGAATCCTGAATTGCATTGATTCAGGAGCATCGGTGCCCATCAGCAAGTGACCTCCCAGGATCGGAAGTGCAACATGCATTACAAGATCTTTATCTTCTTCAGGAAGCGGAGGCATCCCTTCAGACTGAGGAATGTCCCTGAAACGTGATATTGGGCTTGTAAACTCTCCTCCAAAGACTTTTTTGTAGAAGTTGAAAGCATCCTCCGTTTCGTGACTGAAATTTAAATAAGTGCTGACTTGTGCCATGGTATAGTGGTTTTAATATCTTTCACATATTTCCTTAAGCTTCAGAAGTGCTGCCGGCCATGTCCCGTTAAAATATTCGATGAATTCTTCGACAACATCAACATCGACAGATAATTTGGTTTTTCCGTCTTCTTCGGAGAACGTATAATTCTCCCTGGCCCCCTTCCACTTTCCTGTGTCGGGGCCATCCGCTATTTCAATGCCATTTCTAATTTCTGAAAGATGTTCAATGCTGACAAATCTGCCTCTGATGTTCTCGGCGATTCTGCTGACCATACCTGCTGTGATTCCGTCTTTATCAGTACCCAGAAAATATATCCTGGATCCTTTATCCCACGAACCTTCAAATCTCGAGTCCGGGTTGAAGACCATTGTCCATGCTGCATAATGACCTGGATTCAGCATAATCTCATAAACTCTTTCAGGACTTGAGTTAATACTGATTTCGAAATGCATCTTTTTCATGATACTTTACGATTCTATATATTTCTTGAAGTTATTCAGAATATTCTGCCAGCCATCTCTCTGCATCTCCAAACTGTGTTTGTCTTCTGCTTCAAATGTTTCTGTTATCGTCGTTTCAGAACCGCTCTTATGAAACTCAATAGTAACATTTCTTCCATCGTCCAGTAAATATTCAATTTTCTGATAATCAGTCACCTTCAGATACTTCCCGGTAAAGTCGAATCCAATGCTTCCATCTTTTGCCTCCATGCGCCAGAGAAACCTGCCATCTTGCCTGAGGTCATTAAGAGCTTTAGGGCAGCACCAGTCATCTGATGCGAAGTTCCACATAACTATATGTTCAGGTTTAGTCCAGAATTCCCAGACTTTTCCGACGGGGGCATTAATTTTTGTTGCAACAGTAATAGTCATGATCTTTATTGCCGGTGCCTCTATTTTCAAACAACTCATAATACCTTTTTGTTCATTCATAATCTCTCACCAGGTATCTGTGCCCGAATCTAAAAAATACTAATTTTATGTTGGTTTCACTGACCGATACCCTGATGAAAAAAATCATTCTACTGTTATTAATTTCACAGATGATCTTTTCATCATGTAATCAGGGCAGGAAGCAGAACACAATATCCATATCGGGAGCATGGGCCCTTTACCCACTTGCGGTCAGATGGGCTGAAGAGTATAATAAGCTCAATCCTGAAATCAGGATTGATATCTCAGCCGGCGGGGCAGGCAAGGGAATGGCCGACGTACTGGGCGGACTCGTGGAAATAGGAATGGTTTCAAGAAGCATTTATCCTGAAGAAATTGCCAAAGGGGCACTCCCATTTGCCGTTGCAAAAGATGCTGTGGTAGCAGTCGTAAGTGATAAAAATCCCGTACTTCAGGAACTGCACGCAAAGGGTCTGACAAAGGATGACTTCAGAAAGATGTGGATTACTGAGCAATATAAAACATGGGGAGATATCGCCGGCAATGGATCCGACATTCCGCTGCATGTCTATACGCGGTCAGAT
The DNA here is from genome assembly GCA_025454775.1 of Bacteroidales bacterium. GTDB lineage: Bacteria > Bacteroidota > Bacteroidia > Bacteroidales > VadinHA17 > LD21. The sequence continues at coordinate 2,180 of JALONU010000051.1, forward strand.
GCCTGCGGCGCCGCGGAAATATGGGCTATGTACCTTGGAGGAAGGCAGGAGGATCTCGGCGGCGTGGGAGTGTACGGCGATCCCGGACTGGCGATGGCTGTTCAACAGGATCCGAATGGTATAGGTTTCAACAATATCGGATATGCATATGACTTTAATACAAAGCTTCCGGTAACGGGACTCAGCATTGTGCCAATAGATCTTGATGGGAGCGGATTGATTGAAGATCGTGAATCCTTCTATCAGTCCGTCGGCAGCGTCACAAGCGCAATCTCATCGGGCAGGTATCCTTCTCCTCCGTCCCGTGAATTGTATTTTGTCATCAGCGACAAGTGCCTGAATAACAAAGTGCTTACAGATTTCCTGAAATGGGTGCTTGCCGATGGACAGAAATATGCCGGTGAAGCCGGCTATGTACCGTTTGCCGGCGGATCTTCGGAGAAGACACTTCATAAGGCAGAACAGGATTGACATGCGAGGGCTGAGAATTCTTAAAGACAAAGGCGCCAGGTGGTTTATGAGGATCATGACCATTCCTGGCATTTTCCTTCTTGCAGCGGCAGGACTGGTGCTTTTCATAAAAGCCTTTCCCGTTCTGAAGGATAACGGCTTATGGAAGCTGCTGTCATCAGGAAGCTGGAAGCCTTCTGCCGGCGAATTCGGATTTCTTCCTTTCATTGTCAGCACCCTCTGGGTTTCGGCAATAGCGATCCTGATCGCACTGCCGCTGTCAATCCTGTCGTCAATATACCTGAGTTCTTATGCGTCTGAAACCATCAGGCGCATTTTCAGACCTGTCATTGACCTGCTTTCCGGAATCCCCCCCGTCATTTACGGTGTCTGGGGCACTCTGACTATCGTACCATTTATTGCAGGAAATATTGCACCCGCCCTGGGTTCAGGATCATCCGGATATTCAATTCTAGCAGGAGGGATTGTGCTTGCAGTGATGATAATTCCACTTCTTACCGGGCTGCTTGCCGAAATATTCAGGTCGATACCTTCCGGGATGACTGAAGCTTCCCTCTCGCTGGGAGCTACCAGATGGCAGACAGTGAAAAGGGTCATGCTGCGAAGGGCTTTTCCGGGGATTGCTGCTGTGACGGTTATGGCACTGTCAAGGGCTCTTGGCGAGACCATGGCCGTCCTTATGGTATGCGGCAACCGCATTGGTATTCCGAAGTCGGCTATCGATGCCGGTTATCCTCTGCCCGCGCTCATTGCAAACAATTACGGTGAGATGCTCTCTGTACCGGGGTATGAATCAGCACTCATGTTTGCTGCCCTGGTTCTCTTCGCTATCGTGTTCTTTTTCAGTGGAATATCACGGATTATTCTTAACCGGCTGGAAAAGAGATTCCAATATTGAAGATTATGAGAAAGCTCGAAGAAAAAATATTCCTGGTATTGATGGAAGCTGCTTCCGCCCTGATATTCGGATTACTTCTCTTTATTCTTGCCATAATAGTCTGGAAAGGGATGCCTGCATTGTCGTGGGATATGATCACGGAAATTCCGGGTAGCGGATTCTACCTCGGAAGGGAAGGAGGGATCCTGAATGCCATTGCCGGATCACTTTATCTTATCCTTTGCTCGCTGGCCTTAAGCATAATCATAAGTGTTCCGCTGGTCATGTACATAAATTTCCACATATCCGGAAAATCCGGGATTGCCTGGATCGTAAGATTCTCCTTCGATATTCTCCTGGGTATCCCATCGATAGTGTACGGCGCTTTTGGTTTCGCACTAATGATTTTCCTGGGCATGCGTGCCTCCCTCGGGGGCGGGATTATTACGGTTGCCATGCTGATAACTCCCATAATGATGAGGTCGTTCGACGAGGTTGCCCGTATCCTTCCCCGTGAACTTCCCGACACCCTTCTTTCGCTCGGATCGACAAGATACGAGATGTCGAAGGTGATTATGAAACAGATTTTTCCGGGTTTTATCACTGCAGTCCTTCTGTCGGCAGGCAGAGGCATTGGCGATGCTGCAACCGTTCTTTTTACGGCAGGGTATACCGATAACCTTCCCGGATCCCTGAGCCAGCCCGCAGCCACATTGCCCCTGGCAGTCTTCTTCCAGCTTGGCAGCCCTGTGCAGGAGGTCCAGGATCGTGCATATGCATCAGCCCTGATACTTACAGTGCTGATACTGCTGTTAAGCCTCGCTGCCAGATATTTCAGCTCAAGAATTTCAAAGAACAGGTTATGACCACAACAAACCACTCACTGAAAATCGAGCATCTCAGCGTAAGCATAGCTGATCAGAGGATCCTGAAAGATATCAACCTGACGATCCCAGGCAGGAAGATAACATGCATAATAGGTCCTTCGGGTTGCGGCAAGTCGACATTCCTCAAATCACTTAACAGGATGCATGATGAAAATCCGGACGCGAGAGTAAGTGGGCGTATTTTATTGAATAACAACGACATATACGATCGGGATATGGATGTAACAGGCATCAGGAAGACGATGGGACTTCTTGCACAGCATCCCTGTCCGCTGCCTATGTCAGTTTTTGACAATGTTGCCTATGGGCCCAGGATCCATGGTACAGCCAGGAAAAAGGACATAGCAGGTGTAGTTGAACATCACCTTAAGCTTGCCGGATTATGGGATGAGGTGATGAATAAATTGCACACACCAGCTTCAAAGCTGTCGCTCGGTCAGCAGCAGAGACTGTGCCTGGCAAGAGGACTGGCAACAGGACCGGAATACATACTGGGTGACGAGGCCACCTCATCGCTCGATCCCATCTCAACGAAAAAGATCGAAGAGCTTTTCATCAGGCTTAAGGAAGAATATACGATCATACTTGTGACCCACATCCTTCGCCAGGCGCGGAGGCTGGCCGATTATGTGGTTTTCATGTATCTTGGAGAAATAATTGAAGCTGGTCCTGCCGATTCATTTTTTACTGATCCGCAACGCCAGCTCACCAAAGATTATATAGCCGGAAGCTTCAGTTAACGATTTTTTTTCGTCTTTTGCATATTGATGAGCGATCTGCTGAATATAAGCGATGAACACCTGAGGGAGCTTGAGGATGAAGCAATCTTTGTGATGCGTGAAGTGGCCGCCCAGTTCGACAAGAAGGTGATACTCTTTTCAGGCGGCAAGGATTCCATTACGCTAACCCACATAGCCCGAAAGGCATTCTGGCCTGCACGGATGCCCTTCAGCCTGCTGCATATTGATACAGGGCATAACTTCGGGGAGACGCTTGAATTCCGCGATGCACTTGCCGCAGGCCTGGGTGTTGAACTCATTGTAAAGTACGTTCAGGATACGATTGACCAGGGAAGTGTGGTCGAGGAGACAGGCATAAATGCGAGCAGGAACAAGGCCCAGTCCGTAACCCTGCTGGATGCAATTGAAGAACTGAAAATCGATGCAGCCGTTGGCGGGGCAAGGCGCGATGAGGAAAAGGCACGCGCCAAGGAAAGATTCTTTTCACACCGGAACGAGTTCGGACAATGGGATCCGAAAAGCCAGAGACCGGAACTGTGGAACATCTTCAACGGTCATAAGAATTTCGGTGAGCATTTCAGGGTTTTCCCGCTGAGCAACTGGACAGAACTGGATATCTGGCAGTATATCAGGAATGAAAAAATAAAGCTTCCTTCACTGTATTACACTCACCGCAGGAAGATCTTCAGAAGGAACAATGTTTACCTCGCCTGGGCTCCCTTCATGAAGCTGAAGCATTCGGAAACAGTGTTCGAAGAGGATGTGCGTTGCCGCACCATCGGCGACATCACCTGCACAGGCATTACGATATCGAAAGCCTCAACAGCCGATGAAGTAATTGCTGAAATCGCTGCAACACGGATTACGGAACGCGGCGGCAGGTACGACGATATGAGGTCCGATACGTCGATGGAAGACAGGAAGAAGGAGGGGTATTTTTGAGTTTGGAGTGCCTAAAGTGCCTAAAGTACTTAGAGTTAATGGTGAAATAGAGAAATAGGATCATAAAGGATGAGTGTCAGAAGGGGAAGTAAACATATGAGTCTGCTGCGGTTCATGACCGCCGGAAGTGTCGACGATGGAAAGAGCACCCTCATCGGAAGGCTTCTCTACGACAGCAAGTCGATCTTCGAGGATCAGATGGAGAGTCTCGTGGAGTCGAGCAGGAGGCTGGGAAAGGAGAACCTCGATCTGTCGCTGCTGACAGACGGGCTGAGGGCCGAGAGGGAACAGGGAATAACCATCGATGTTGCCTACAGGCATTTTTCCACTCCTTCACGGAAGTTCATAATTGCAGATACCCCCGGGCATATTCAATATACCAGGAACATGGTTACGGGAGCCAGCACTGCCGACCTCGCGGTGATCCTTATTGACGCTAGGAACGGGATGCTGGAACAGACAACCCGGCATTCCTATATTGCCGCGCTCCTCGGCATCAGGCATTTTGTCTTCTGCATCAACAAGATGGACCTTGTAGATTTCTCGGAAGAGGTATTCAATGGGATAAGAAATGACCTTAATTTAATGGCAGGGAAACTTAAAATTACAAATCTTCATTTCATTCCCATCAGCGCTAAATATGGAGACAATGTTGTCCTTCCCTCTCAGAATATGGACTGGTACAAGGGAACAACCTTCCTGGGTCTGATTGAAGATATCGAACCGGTAAGGGACGGCCGGTCAGCTGAAGCCCGTTTCCCGGTTCAGACGGTCATCAGGCCTTATTCTAACGGCTGGCAGGATTACAGGGGCTATGCCGGCAGGGTTGCAGGCGGATCCTTTCACAGAGGCGATGATATAATTGTGCTTCCGTCGATGATGAAATCGAGGATAAAAGAGATCTATGACGGAGAAAAGATCGCCGACAGCGCACTTACAGGAGATTCGGTGAGCATCACCCTCGAAGATCCAATCGACATCAGCCGCGGCGACATGATAGTCAGATCCGGAATGATCCCCCGTTCCGGGAAGGAGCTGTCACTGATGATATGCTGGTTCAACGAAAAAGCCCTGAAAACGGGAGGGAGGTATATTGTCAGGGGACATGCCTGGGAATCAGCAGCGGTTGTCAAAAAGATCAATTACAGGATGAACATGCACTCCCTCGAAAAAGATACTACCGTATTGAGCACAAAAATGAATGACATTTCAAATGTGACAATTCACACTTCCAGGCCCGTGTTCTACGATTCCTACGCGGAAAATCTTACCACGGGCAGCCTGATATTCATTGATGAGGGTACAAATGAAACTGTCGCTGCGGGAATGATAATATGAAAGCCTGAATGAACAGATAATGGACAGGAAGCAAAGGAGAGAAGAAATACTGGGACAGAGCGGGCTGGTTGTCTGGCTGACAGGCCTGCCGGGCTCGGGGAAGTCGACTATTGCGGCTGCTCTTGAGGAGAAGCTGCTGGAAATGAACAGACCTGCCTGTGTCCTCGACGGCGATATAGTCCGCACCGGGCTCAATTCCGACCTGGGTTTCTCGGATGACGACCGGAACGAGAACATCAGGCGCATAGCTGAAGTTGCTGCCATCATGAAAGATGCTTCACTGGTCACAGTTGCAGCCTTCATTTCACCATTCGCCCACATGCGTGAATTTGCCAGGCAAAGAGCCGGCAAGGAAGCATTTATGGAGGTATGGATAAAAGCTTCATTGGAGACATGTATCAGGAGGGATCCCAAGGGCATGTACAGGAAAGCCCTGAAAAAGCAGATCAGCGATTTCACAGGCATCACTTCAGCCTATGAGGAGCCTGCAAATCCGGATATGATCATCGATACTGAGAAACTTACAGTTGCAGAATCGGTAAACCTGCTTCTTGGGGCAATTATAAAACGTATCACAAGCACCTCCTGAAAGATGTACACATACTCCGATCTGCCGAAATATCCACCTGTTCTTTTTGTCAGGCTTGCCGATCTCATAAGAAGAAGCCTTATAAGGATGAGCAGAAGGTTCACCCATCCGAGCGTTGAAATGATGGAACACTTGCAGAACCTTTGGCTGATCGGAAGCATAAGCGCGGTAAACGAACTCGGGATAGCCGACATTCTCCGGGCTGGCCCGCAAAACATTGAGGAACTCGCTTCCCTAACAGGAACTCACGAGGATCCTCTGTACAGGGTCATGAGAATGCTGTCGTCGCAAGGGATATTCAGGGAAACAGGGGACAGGATCTTTTCAAATACGCCAGTCTCCTCATCAATGCGTGAGAAAGAACTGAAATATTTCATTCAGCATACGCTCAACAGCATGCAGTTCAGGATCTTCGGCGCCCTGATGCATTCGCTTAAAACAGGAAGAAGAGCTTCAGAGCTCTTTGTCGAAACAAATGTTTTTGCGCATATCGGGAGCTCTGTAGAGCTGAACGAACTCTACAACAGGGCTATGACCAATACCTCGAGGATGCAGGTTGCCGCTATCCTCTCGGCTTTCAGTTTCTCAAAGTTCAGGATCGTTGTGGATGTAGGGGGAGGTCAGGGCTTCTTTCTCTCGGCGCTTCTTTCAAAATACCCGGGCATGAGAGGCATCCTTTTTGACCTTCCCAACGTTGTCGGTAATCCGGAAAAGCTTCCGTCGGATTTCGGTGGCAGGCTAAAAGTTGAAGCAGGAAGCTTCCTCGAAACGATCCCTTCAGGGGGTGATCTCTACACTCTTAAGAATATACTCCACGGATGGACTGACAATGACTGCCTTACGATCCTTGGTAATATCAGGAAAGTTATCGGAGGACAGGGAAGAATAATGATCATAGAAGCAGTTGTGGAAGGTCGTAACACGCCCTCCTGGGGAAAGATGTCGGATATCTTCATGATGGCCGGGCCTGACGGGAAGGAAAGAACCAGGGAGGAATTCAGGATACTGCTGGAAAAATCGGGATTCAGCATTGAACGGATTAAAAAGACCGTTGCCCCCCTGAGCCTGATAATTGCAGCTCCGAAGTAAATGATAACTTTGATCTGCTGATGGTAATGAAGCCTGTCATAACAGTCAGAGACCTGGTGAAGAGGTATAACAATTCCGGAGAGACCGCTCTCAGGGGGATAAGCCTGACTGTTCATGAAGGAGAATTCCTGGGCCTCCTCGGTCCGAATTCTGCCGGGAAAACAACATTTACTTCGATACTCTGCGGGCTCATAACACCAACTACGGGAACAGTGACAATCTTTGACGCTGGTATACCGGGATCAATTAACAGGATAAAAAACAGGATGGGACTGGTGCCCCAGGAGATCGCACTCTACACAGGTCTTACGGTAAAGGAAAATATATTACTCTATGGCCGCCTTTTGGGCTACCATGGCGAAGCGCTTAAAAAGAGAGCTGATGAGCTGACAGATATTTTCAGGCTTGAAGAGCATCTTTCAAAACTCCTGCTCCATTGTTCCGGAGGGATAAAGAGAAGGGTCAACCTGATAACCGGGATATTTCACAGCCCGGAGCTGCTGATACTCGACGAGCCTACGCTCGGCGTCGACATCCAGCTCAGGGAAATGATTTTCGGGTACCTTTCAGAGCTCAACAGGAAGGGCACAACAATCATTTATACAACACATTACATGAAGGAAGCCGAGCTTCTATGCTCGCGGGTGAATATTATAGATAATGGTATGCTGATTGCTGACGGGACGCCTTCAGAACTTATAAGCGAAAGTGAAGGTTGTGCAGATCTCGGGCAGGTTTTCCTGAAGCTTACCGGCAGAGACCTACGCGACTGAATGAAAAAGGATTAAGAAGTGAGGAAATTCCTGGCAATATTCACGAAGGATGCCCTGCTGATGCTGAGGGACTGGCCCGGGCTTGCCATACTTTTCATAATGCCTGCCGTACTGCTGATAATCATCACCTTCACGCAGGAAAGCACCATTCCTTCGAAGAAGTCAGGTATGCGCATAGGTATTGCCGACGATGACTCTTCCGGGTTCGGTCAGGCCCTTATCACCGACCTGGTTTCAGGAAACTGGTTCAATTTCGTAATTCTTGGATCCGGAGCCGAGGCTCAGGAAGCTGTCCGGGAAGGGGAATGCCAGATGGCCGTTATAATCAGTGATAATGCAACTGAAAGGCTGTTCAGCATCCTCGACAGGGACAGTGCAGATTCGTCAGCCGCAGAAGTTGTTTTTCTCTATGATCCGGGAATGCAGAGAATATTCAGGGATGCGGTTCAGATGTCGGTGACAACCCTGATACAGCTGACTGCGATAAAGATACTGATGCTGGAATATACAGGGGAAGTGAACAGGAGCATCAGGGAGCATTCTGATGAATTGAATTCCAGGCTTGCAGGAACCGACTTCATGAAAGGGATCCCCGCCTTTCCCTACAGGGATAATATTGCCAGGAAGATCAGGGAGGAAATGGCAAAAATAAACACCGGGGGGCCGGAGATCATGCTTCCGCTGAGCCCTTCATTTTCGGAAGAACTTGTAAAGGTAAGGGAGGAAGCGGCTTTTGCCAAAAGCAGTGAATTTATGCCGGGGGTGCTTCAGAACAATATTCCTGCCTTCACCCTGTTTGCCATGTTCTTTGTTGTCATACCTCTTGCAGGAAGCATAATAAACGAAAAAACACATGGTACCTTCGACAGGATGCGGACCCTCCCTGTTACATTTCTCCAGGTGAGCGCGGCAAAGGTGATGCTGTTTGTGGCAATATGCACCCTGCAGTTCATTTTCCTTCTCTTCATCGGTAAATATGTAATGCCGCTCTTCGGAGAAGAATCAACCTTCGACATGCATGTTAACATGCCTGCGCTTGCAGCAGCAGTATTGAGCAGCAGCCTGGCTGCCACTGGATTCGGGATCCTTACCGGTGCATTTGCATCCACTCACGGCCAGGCTGCCACTTTCGGCTCGGTGATGGTCGTTATTCTTGCTCTTCTGGGCGGGATCTTTGTACCCGTTCATGTTCTTCCGGAAGTGCTCCGTAACATAAGCTACATTTCTCCTCTCAGGTGGGGTACGGATGCCTTCCTCGGAGTATTTGCCCGCCACAGCGGCATTACCGGAATCCTGACGGAAGTAACTCTGCTTACTGGATTTTTCATCCTATCGGTACTTCTAAGCATCAGCAAATTCAGAAAAAGGTAAGCCCTGCGTGGTTTTTTTTGTAACTTCAATGTCAAAAGATATTGAATTATTCTACATTTACGCGGGGAACGAAAAAACAATGAAGGAAAAGGATCTTGAAGTTGACTGCCCCTGGCAACAGGTAGTGCTCTACGCAGAAAAGGACGACGGTACATATGGTCCTATGCAGACAGGGTCCTATATGGCCGGAACTAACATCTCGGAACATTTCAGGGTTACGGAGAACCTGAGCCGCTCGCTCACGGAACAACTCAAAGCAGGCACAATCAGCCCGGTGTATTATTTCATGATGGTTGAAGGACTCAATGCTGATGAGCTCGCCGGCCGGACGGGAATATCCAAACGGAGGGTGAAGAAACACCTTACTCCTGCAGGGTTCAGTAAAATGAAGATTGCATCCCTGAAGAAATATGCAGATGTACTTAATATACCTGTCGCCAATATGTTCCAGATCATTTACACAGTTCAGAACCGCGACTGGGATATGGGATACCAGGGGGAGATAGACAAATCGAAGACCGGGTCAATAACCCAGAAGAAAACCGGCAATCCCCTCATCATCGAAACTGAAGTAATCATCAACAAATAATGAGTCAGATCCCGTTCCGCCATATCATGGCTGCTCACTGTGAATCAGGCACGGTTGCCGCCCTTCTGAACCACCATGGCATGTCAATATCCGAGCCAATGGTTTTTGGAATAGCAAGCGGCATTTTCTTTGCATATCTTAAAACCCCCGTGATGGATTTCCCGATGTTCGCGGTGCGCAGTATGCCGGGCCATCTCAGGTCCAAGTTTGCAGAAAGGACAGGTGTCAGGTTCAGAACCAGAAAATACAGAAGCCCTGAAAAGGCAGAAAGGGAACTGAACGACCTGCTTGACAAAAACCAGCCTGTTGCCGTTCAGACCGATTTCTTCTATATGAATTACTTCCCTGCATGGTATCGTATTCACGTTAATGTTCATTTCGTTACAGTTATCGGAAGGGAAGGCGACAAATATTTCGTAAGCGACAGCTACCACCCTCAGATTGCCGAGATTGACCGTGAGTCGCTCATTAAGGGACGTTTTGCAGGAGGATCAATGGCCCCTAAGGGATTTATGTTCTACCCTGAACATGTCCCTGAAAGGATAGACTTCGAAAAAGCAGTCAGGAAAGGAATAAAAGGGGCTTCCTGGAATATGCTTAAGATCCCTCTTCCTTTCATCGGCGTAAAGGGTATCAGGAGGTTTGCAGATAAAATAACGGAATGGCCCAGGTATGCGAGGGATGAAGATTATCTGGCTGACAAGATATTCAGGATCACCATTTTCCTTGAAGACCAGGGAACCGGGGGAGGAGGGTTCAGGTTCCTCTACGCTTCTTTCCTGCAGGAAGCTTCTAAAGTCCTGAATAATCCGGCTCTTGGCGAAATGGCCAGGGAAATGATGAAAATAGGCGACGGATGGCGGGAAGTTTCACTTGCATCAGCCAAAGTTGCGAAACAGAGGGATTTCAGCAGGCCGAAACTTGAAGAAATAGGCGACCTGCTGAGGCAGAGGGCCGATATCGAGGAGTCTTTCTTTAAAAGGCTCGATAAGGAATTGTCAAATCATAAACCAACCGGCAGCAATGTCCTTTGATTCAATCGAAGAAATAAGATTCGAGGTAAAGAAGCTGATCATTGACACACTTAAATTCGAGGGTGTCAGACCTGAGGATATCAGGGATGATCTGAATTTTTTCAGTGGCGAGAACACGATAAAGATTGATTCAATCGACGTCATAGAACTGGTGGTGGCGATCCAGAAGAAATTCAATGTAAAGATCGACGACCAGAACCTGGCAAAGGATGTTATCAATACCGTAAACAGCATAGCCGGATTTGTTTACGCCCAGCATCACAAATCCTGAGTGAACAGAAAACCGAAACCTCTTGGAAACCTGCTTATGGGAATAAGGTTCTCATCGCTGATGAACCTCATTCTCAAAAATGGTATTGGCCTGCGCCCCGTTTTCCTTCTCAGATTGCTTGTACTCCTGCCAACATCGTTGTTATCAGAGTTTTTCGCACTGGTCGAGATGATCAGATACGGTAAGAAGATCAACAGTATTGTCATTGAAAAGCCGCCGGTATTTATCATCGGGCACTGGCGCTCCGGAACTACTCTTCTTCACCAGCTGATTTCACTCGACAGGCAGTTCACAGCTCCGAAGGTAATACAGAGTGTTATCCCCGACCACTTCCTGTTCAGCTCAAGGTACTGGATCCCTGTTCTCGAGAAATTAATGCCTCCGAAAAGGCCTATGGATGAAGTTGAAATGGGCCCGCTGGATCCCATGGAAGACGAATGGGCTCTTTTACGTCTCGGGGCTCCGACTCCGATGAGAAAGCTTTTTTTCCCTTCCCGCCAAAAACCTTTCTATGAGGGAACAGGGGAATTCAATCCCTCAGGGCATGAACTGGACAAATGGAAGGGGTCCCTGCTTCATTTCCTGAAAAAGGTGACCATGGCAACTGGCATGCAGATAGTCCTGAAGAATCCCTATCATACGCCGAGAGTAAAATTACTGGCGGAGTTGTTCCCCGGAGCCAGGTTCGTACATATTGTGCGCCATCCTTATAAAATTGTGCCTTCTGCGATCAATATGTGGAACATCGTGGCAGGGGAGAATGCCATGAGAGGTGGATGGAAGAGCCCTTCATATGCAGAGGCATCCGGCATGGTAAATGACTTCCGGATAAGTGTTAATGAAAGCAGGAAAAATCTCCCGGCCGGATCGTTTGCGGAGGTCAGGTACGAAGACCTTGAAAGGAACCCGGCCGGGGAGCTTAAAAGATTATATGAGGAACTGAACCTGAGCTTCACCGATGCCTTCGGACAGGAGGTTCTCCGTTTCATGGAGGAAAAGAAGAACTACAAGAAGAACCGCTTCGACCTGTCCCATGAAGAGAAAACCATTATTGCCGCGAAATTATCAGACTACATGGATCAATACAGCTATGACCGGCTCTGATTCAATGTAATATCTGGAATTTAACCGGTACGGAATACCATACACAAACAGGTGTGCCGCCCTGCTTGCCGGGCCTGAACCTGGGCAGACTGCCTACCACACGTATTGCTTCCCTGTCGAGCAGGGGATCGACTCCCTTGAGGAGAATTATCTCACCGATGGATCCATCCTCAGTAACAACAAACTTCAGCGACACACGGCCTTCGATATTATTGTCGATTGCTTCCTGCGGGTATTTTATATTACCGTTAATATACTCCAGCAGGGCTCTTTCCCCGCCCGGGAATTCTGCAGGCTCTTCAACGATAATGAATATTTTCTTTTCCACAGGGACGATATCGGCGGGTGGTTCGGTTTCAGTAATTATATCATTTGTGTCGCCGTTGAAAGTTGTTTCAATGAGCTCTTCCATAATGGGGATGAAAATGCCACCGGCTGCAGTATCGTCCACAACCTTGGGTGCCAGGTTTTTGGATTGCGCGATCATTTCCTTCGGAGGTTCTACTTCCGGGACCTCGGTCTTTGGCGGAGTGTAAACTTCGGGCTGCACGACCACGATTATACCTCCGTGATCATCTCCTTTCACGTCACCGGTTTTCATTCCCAGAATGAGCAGCACTACTGTACAGACTGTGATTGTTCCCAGCATCGACAGGCTGGTCACTGATTTGTTGCATCTTCGGAGATCATATGCTCCGTATTCCCTGTTGCGGTTCCAGAAAACGATCTCATCGAATCCGGGAATCCTTTCTTCATTCCTCTTCATCATAGTGGTTTTTAGTTGTTAAACATCACAGGACAACCGCGATCAACTATGCAATAAAAGAGGTTTTCTGTTATTTTATTAACAGCAAATAGGATGCCAAATTATGTCCTGCAGTCCTGCAGTCTTGCAGGCTGGGCGTGTTTTATATCAAAACTATTGAATGACTATTGAATGACTATCGAATGACTATTGAGTGACTATTGAATGACCATTGAATGACCCCTCTTCTTTCTTCGATTTTACCTGTAGGTTCGGGTCATGGATGAAGGTACGACAATCACGAAATCAGCTTTTCCGGAGCCTTCATCGCCCATCTTTTCAATGTCATCCTGCAGGATTGTGGTGATTGTCATCATTTTAAGTCCGGGAGAGTATTTATTGAGATACCAGAGAATACCCATGTACCTGTCGGAATGATAGCTTCCGTTATAGTGAATGACTGTTTGTCCGGGCTGTCTGAACTTCACGATTGAATGTGCCATGGTTGCATCCTTTATAGCCTGTGCTTTGGGCAGATTCTCGGAGGCATGACCCATCGGGCCCCCGCCCATAGAAAGCATATCCTTATAGCACGGAAGTTCCGGGTCATAGTCGACCGGAAGGGGAGCAATGTGTCTTTTTCCTTCCACTGAAACTTTTTCAAGTGCTTCAAAGCCTCCGGAGGCGACCATCGATGCGTAGTGGCGGGGGATGTTGGAAGCTACGAACTTCAACCCGTTGTCCTTCGCAAGGTTCAGGAGAGGCTTGTAGTCGGTGGCATAGTTATTCCATTTTCTCACTTCGCTTTCGAAGGAGCTTTCCTTGAAGAATCCTGCAAAGTATTCGTCGATAAGCAGCTGATTGTCAGTCTCGAACATTTCCGCAGCAAGTACAAGGTTTTTCCCTTTTTCCGCAAACAGGTCCTTTGTAAGTTCCAGCTCGAGCCAGTGGGAGATGGGATTATCGTGAAGCTCACCGAAGAAAACGACATCGGCTTTGAGGGCATCTTTCAGCATGTCGCCGTAATCGGCTTTTTTCCCCTCACCCGTGAAAATTTTATATGCCGGTTTATCCTGTGCCTGCGATGTTGCAGCTATCATTAATGCCAGAAGAGAAATAAATGTTTTCATTATCTGTTCAGGTTGGTTTTGTGAGTGCAAATAAACCATATTTCCCGCAGATCCCGCAGATTCTCGCAAATATTATCCCCCCTTCACACAAAGAAAGGCCGTCCCCCGGACAGCCCTCCCTGAAACCTCATAATGTTAGCATCACGCCTTATTTCAGGCCAAACCTGTAACTGAACTTTATTAGAAATACATTATGAGGTATGTTGTTATCCCTGTTGAAGAGATCTCCCAGGTCGTTGAAATAGTCCATTCTGCCCGATTCGTTGAAGAAATCCCTCGACTGGCTCCATACCAGGTAAACCGATGATCCGGGATTGTATTCCCACCTGATCACCAGGTTTGACAGGAAAAACTGGTAATTGAAATTGTTGTTCCCGAATTCGTAATCGGTAGTGCCGTTATTGTCTTCGTCAATCAAATACCTGTTGTTCACAGGATCATACTCCTTCTGATCTTCAGTGTAAACCCAGTACCTGTCCTTCTGCCTGTCGGCCATCGGATCCATTATCATCTTA
>JALONU010000052.1 GCA_025454775.1 Bacteroidales bacterium
CGGCGCTGCGCCGCTGGCGCGCCAGCGACAGGCCCAGCGCATGCTGCGCGCTCGCCGAGCGCGGGTCGCGCTCCAGGGCCTGGCGCAGCGTGCGCTCGGCTTCGGCTTCCAGCCCGCCGCCGCGGTAGACGTCGGCCAGGTTCAGCGCCGCCGGCTCGAAGCTGGGGTCGAGCGCCAGCGCACTGCGGTAGGCGGCCACGGCTTCGTCGAACCGGCCCTGGGTGGCGTGCAGGTTGCCCAGGTTGGCGCGGCCTTCGGGCCGGTCGGCGTTGAAGCGCTCGGCCGCCACGTATTCCTGGAGGGCGGCGGAGAAGGCTTCGCGCTGCGGCGGCGACAGCCGCGTTTCAGGCTCGCCGGCCAGTGCACGCGCCGCGTCCATGCGTACCTGGCGCGCCGGATCGGTCAGCAGCGGAGCCAGCCATGAGGCGCGCGTGGCGGGGTCGATGGTGACCAGCGCGGTGGTGGCAGCGGCGCGCACCAGGGCGTCGGGGTCGGCCAAGGCGCCGCGCAGCGCCGGCAACGTCGCCGGGCGAAGGTCCTGGCCCAGCCGGCGCACCGCGCTGGCGCGCACGAAACCCGACTGCCCGCGGTCCTGGGCCACCGTCATCAGTGCGGCCGCGGCCCCGGCTTCGTCGCGGTCAGCGCCCATGAAGGCCTCGGCGAAGGTCTGGAAGCCGGGCAAGGACTGCGGATACCAGGCCTTCACCGCATCGGCTGCCCATTGCGGCGGTCGGTCGGTGTGGCACTGGTTGCAGGCATTGGGTACGCCCAGGCTCAGCGTGCGGTCGGGGCGCGGGATGCGAAAACCGTGGTCGTGCCGCGGGTCGACGACCATGTAGGTGGTGGTCGGCATGTGGCAGCCGGCGCATGCGGCACCCTGGGTGCCCGGCGCATGGTGGTGGTGTTCGGCCGCTTCGTACTTGGTGGGCCGGTGGCATTGGCTGCACACGGCGTTGCCCGGCGCGCGCAGCTTCTGCGAGTGCGGGTCGTGGCAGTCGGAGCAGGTGACGCCCTTCGCGTGCATCTTGCTGCCCAGGAAGGCGCCGTGGTTGAAGACCTCGTCGCGTTGCTGACCGTCGGCGAAGAACAGGCCGGGCTCGATGAGCTGGGTGCGGAAGCCGTCGGCCAGCCGGTTGCCGGCGTGCCAGGCGTCGGTGAACTGGCCGCGGCGGGCGTGACAGCGGGCGCAGACCTCGATCTCGCGCGAGGTCGCGCGCGGCTTCGTGCGCGCGGCGTTGCCCGAGGTGGCGTCGATCGCCCAGCCGGCGCCGCGGCGTTCGTCCAGCGCCACCGTCAGCCCCTTGCCGGCACCGCCGAAGCGGGCCCAGTCGCCCTCCTTCTTCGCCCACGCCACGTGGTTCGACGCCGGCCCATGGCAGGCTGACAAGAATACTTTCAATATTAATACTTTAAACAGGCACCTGGTTTAATGACCGGGACCGTTGATTTACACTACTGATCGTTCTGACTGAAAAAAGCTAGATTTGTATCTGACGACCTGAATCAAAAGAAATGACAAGGATTTTGCTGATAATATGTCTGGTTCTTTTAGTGAATCTTGAAATCTCAGGGCAGGAACAGTCAGATGAGGAGAAAAGGGTACTTTTAAGAAACATCGAATACAGCAATCCTGACCTGCTTGCCAAACCCGGTGTGTATGCCCAGGGGTTTCCAGACAAGGATCCCGGAATTGATATTCTGCCAGGATTTAAAAATCCGCCTCCCGGTTATGGTGAAGTTCCATTCTGGTGGTGGAGCGGAGATCCTCTGGATACAGCACGTTTATCATACCAGATTGAAGAGCTTCATAAAAAGGGAATCACCGGAATGCAGGTTAACTATATTCATAAAGATTCACCCGGCTGGCCGACATATCCTGCCGAACCGGAGATTTTTTCAGACCAGTGGTGGAAGGTATGGACATTTGCTGCTGATAAGGCCGGCAAGCTTAATATGGGAATGGGAATGAGCGGCTATACTATTGACTGGCCTGAAAGTGATAATCTTTTCAATAAGATCATTTATTCAATCCCTGAGATCCAGGGCCGGGAACTTGTAGTTGATACCATAGTACAGGTTCTTAAAAGGGGAAAGATCTCTCTTAAGCTTCCTGTCGACTTCCTGCAGGTATGGGCATATAAAATCATGGATGGAAACCTTGTTCCGGGAGGGAAATCATTGTCAGGATTTATCAGGGACGGGATACTGCAATGGATTCCTGAGGAAAACGATTCTGAAATCTGGGTATATGCAGTTAAGCATCATCCCGGAACCCTTAACCCGATAAATCCATTATCTGGTAAAACAGTCATTGATAAATTCTTCCAGGAATTTGAGAATCATTCAGTAAATAAGTCAGTTGCGGGCCTTAATTATTTCTTCCAGGATGAACTTAAGTTTGGAGTGGATGATTTAATCTGGACAGACGATTTCAATGAAGTTTTCAGAAATATAAAAGGGTATGATGTTTTTGAGACACTGCCCGGTATGTTCAGGGATATCGGACCTCTCACTTCCAAAGCGCGGCTCGACTTTATGGATATTAAAGTAATGTTAAGTGAGGAGCGTTATTTCAAACCAATATTTGAATGGCACTGGAAGAGAGGTAAAATTTATGGATGTGATCCTGAAGGAAGGGGCAAAGATCCGGGAATGTATGGCGATAATTTCAATGTTATAAGATGGTACACGGCACCGGGTCATGATACTCCGTCGGGCAGGGCCGACCTGATCAAGGGAAAGGTTTCCAGCTCTATTGCGGCTCTATACAACCGCCCGCGTGTATGGCTCGAAGGTTATCACAGCCTCGGCTGGGGAGCCACACCTGAGCAGCTGATGTATGCCACCTGTGAAAATTATTTATATGGATGCAACCTCCTGAATCTGCATGGATTGTACTATACAACTCATGGCAGCTTCTGGGAATGGGCTCCTCCTTGTTATCATTTCAGGATGCCCTACTGGGACCATATGGATTTATTTCTTAAATATTTTGAAAGATTGTCATACTTACTCAGCCATGGTAATCTGCAGGCTGATATTGCAGTTTTATATCCTGTCAGTACCGCACAGGCAAGAATGAACGAAAAAGAAGCAACTTCTATCGCTTTCAAATCCGGAACTAAGCTCTTTAATAACGGTTACGATTTTTTATTTATTGATGATCAATCGGTTATAAGAACAGAGATAAAGGGGAAATGCCTGAATGTTTCAGGTCAGTCGTTTAAGATCTTTATTCTTCCGGGAATGAAGGCAATAAGATGGTCGACCCTGAAAAAAGCGCAGGAATTCTTTCATAACGGAGGCATTGTCCTGGCATCAGGTTCTTTACCGGAAGCAAGCGACCATGCCGGTGCTCAGGACCCTGCACTTGACGCAATTGTAAAAGAATTGTTTGGTGTTTCAGCTTATGAGTTACAGACGGGCGGAAAACCATCTGTCCGGATACATAAGTCGGGAGGCATGGGACTTTTTTGCGAAGATCCCGATATCCTCTTAAATCAGGTAAAAAAATTATTGCCCGGATATATTCAGGCAGACTCAACGGTAAGATTTATGTTCAGAAAGATCGGCTTCAGGGATGTATTCATGGTAATGGGTGCAAGAAAAGGATCGTGGATTACTTTCAGGTCTGAAGGGAAAGCAGAACAATGGGATCCCTGGACAGGAAGCACTCTGCCGCTGGAGACTAAAAGTATCAAGGAAGTGACTATGGTAAAAATGCCGCTTGATTCAAATGAAGCACAACTGATTGTTTTCACTCCCTTTCATAATGGCAAAACCAGACCTGTTGAAGAAGTCAGCGTTAAGCAGGAATCACTTGAAGCACCTCCTCCCTTGATCCTTGACGGTGGATGGGAATCTGTACTCAAACCGACTATGGATAACAGGTGGGGTGATTTTCGTTTACCTGTCACTGAAAAACTAATAGGAGCTGAGGCAAGAATTTTCAGATATTCAGAAGAAACAGAGAATACAAAGGGATGGGAGCTTACCGGTTTTGACGATACCGGATGGCCCCGTGTTACTTATGGTTTCGGGCAGAAGTTCTGGAAGCTCGGACCCCTTCCGGAAAATACTTCCGAGATTAAGCTTGATAGTATTCTCTCCTGCCTTGTCAGAATCGATCCGTCACAACCTGTAAATGTCAATGGTAAAATGTATTACTGGACTCCTTACGATTTTTCGTGGCGCCTGGGATTAGAAGGAGATCCAGGTCACCAGGGATATCACGGGCTCAAGGAAGAAATTTCGGATGATTTTATATGCCTTGGCAAACCGGCTGCAGGACTGAATGAAACTTTATATACCCGCGAGAAGGAAGGATCGCTCTATTACCTGTGGACAACGGCTTATTCTGAAAATGTAACAAATGTTACAATTTTAGCGGGAGGCTTAATGCCCGGTGTCATTTACCTTAATGGCAGGATAACCGGATACCCACTTCGGGATATAGTCCTGAAAAAAGGATTCAATCCTCTGCTGATCAGGTATAATAGTCCGGGAAGAGGTCATTTTGTGATTCTTCGCGACAATAGTTCCATTCCTGCTGTAAGAACACCTTTATCAATGAAATGGTATGACATGCATGGGAGAATCGTTTTCGATGCCAGATCTGATGAAAGATCTCCTGCTGGATTGTACAGGTTTACTGCTCCGCCGGGCTTGAAAAGTATGATAATCAGAGCTGAGGGAAAGATAAAGGTTTTTATAAACGGCGAACTCCAGAAAGTTCTGAATACCATTTACGGATCAAAACCAGCCTATTTTGTTGAATCTGAAAATGCAATACCCGGCAACTCATGTGTGGCAATTAAGGTGGAACAGAACAGGGGTAACTATGGAGGCTCGGCACTGCCTGAGCCTGTAATATTAAATTGTGAAAAAGGCATTATTAATGCCGGAGACTGGTCGAAAGGCTCCGTCCTGGAAAATTATTCAGGGGGAATATGGTACAAGAAGAATTTCAAACTCACTGAAGAACAGGCCCGGTCAGAAGTAGTCCTTGACCTTGGTAAAGTGGTTGCCACAGCTGAAATTCATGTAAACGGATCACAAGCCGGGATACTTGTCACTTCACCATGGAAACTTGACATAACCCCGTTTATCAGGAAAGGCGATAATAAGTTGGAGATACTTGTTTATAATACACTTGCAAATCATTATCTTACAGTCCCGACAAAGTACAGGGGCAACTCCCTGCTGTCAGGACTGCTGGGCCCAGTGAAGATGGAGTTCAGGATTATAAAATGAATTTAGTGGAGTTTAAATTGCCGGACAATAACATAAAGAAAGACGCTTGAAATATTCTCTGAGCTAAGACATTTAACAAACCGATCTGAAATTACTAAATGATTTTTCAGGTTATCCTTACAGGAATTATACTAATTGCAGCAGGTGCGTTTACCTCAGGCAGCTTCGCAATTCCTTTCGGGAAGATTAAGGACTGGAAGTGGGAATCTTACTGGCTGGTTTACAGTATCAGTGCCTATATTGTTTTCCCTCTTCTTGCCTGTCTTATCTTTGCTCCGGGATTCTTAAGCATCTATAGGAACGTTCCGAATAATGTAATAATCAGAGTTTTTCTTCTGGGTGCAGTTTATGGGATTGGCAACCTTTCATTCGGACTCTCATTGCGATACCTCGGTATTTCGCTGGGTTATTCTTTATCTCTTGGATTGATGCTTGCTATCGGGACTCTGGTGCCGCCGGTTATTGATGGCAGATTAAAGATCATGATCGATAGTTCCGGAGGCAATCTTCTTATTATTGGCGTTCTGGTAGCCTGCGCAGGTATCGGGCTTTCCGGGCTGGCAGGGTATCTGAAGGATAAGGCTATGCCCGACACAGAGAAGAAAAAGGCTGTTTCCGAGTTTCATTTTGTTAAAGGATTATTTGCAGCCTTGCTTGTAGGTATCACCGGATCGGCAATGTCACTGGGATTTGAACAGGGTATACCTGTAGTGGAATCTGCAGCGCAGGCAGGCTTTAATCCCCTATTCACGAACTTACCTGTCATGCTGTTGCTGCTCTCGGGCACGCTTATAACATCCATAGTGTGGTGTATCTACCTGGGAATCAGGAATAATTCTCTCAGCGACTTTATCGTCAATAAAATACCGGCAACTCTTGCCCTGAACTATTTATTTGCCGCCCTGGCAGGATTGCTCTGGTTCAGCCAGTTCATTCTGTACGGTATGGGAAGATCAAAAATGGGGAAGTTTACATTTACTTCGTGGGGGATACTCATGGCACTCACAATAGTCTTTGCTACAATCTGGGGTATCTACAGGAAAGAATGGAAGGGTGCTTCGGTTAAAACTTTTATTATTGTGATAGTCGCAATGATCATAATTATCGGATCTTCCTTCATGATAGGAATAAGCGGTTCACTTTGAATATTTTAAACTTACATATATGAATTCCCGGGAAAGAGTACTGGCTGCCATAAGTCACTTAAAACCCGACAGGGTACCTGTGGATATGGGTGCAACTCCAAGTTCAGGAATATCAGCAATAGCATACAGTAATCTGATTGGCCATGCAGGCCGAACCGACCTGCCCGTCCGGATATATGATGTTGTCCAGCAATTGGCTCAGCCCGACATGTCGGTTATTAACAAATTCGGAATTGATGTTCTCGACATTGGAAGGACTTTTAATGAATCTTCAGATGACTGGTACCAGATAAGAATGGCAAACGGGGCTTCTGCATGGTATCCGAATTGGTACCATCCGGTTAAGCAAGCTGACGGGTCCTGGCTTACCTATGATGATGATGGAATCAGGATACTTTCCAAGATGCCGGCCGGTGCGACATTCTTTGACCAGACATACTTCCCCTATGTCGATGGTTACCCTTTTGAATATTCAAGGCTGGATGCAGAAATGAACCGTATAATGTGGGCCAGGCATGCACACAGTCCCTGGGACCATGCCCGGGAAGATGACTTCTGGGTAAAACTCCGGGAGAAGACTATCCGTTTGCGAAATGACACTGACAAAGCCTTGCTGGTTGTTTGCGGATGCAACCTTTTTGAATGGGGGACATTCCTCCGACGGATGGACAACTTCCTGATGGATCTTATGTGCGACCAGTATAATGTGGAGAGACTGCTGGATGAATTACTGAAGAGGCATCTGGCAACACTTGAAAAAGTATGCAATGCGGTTGGCGATATTGCCGATATAATTCGTTTTGGTGATGATCTGGGAATGACTACAGGACCGTTTATGCCTCCGGAGATCTACAAACAGCTCTTTAAGCCTCGGCATAAGATATTATGTGATTATGTAAAAACTCACAGCAGCATGCATACTTTTATCCATTCATGTGGCTCAATATCCTTGCTGATGCCTGACCTTATCGACGCCGGTATCGAAATATTCAATCCTGTTCAGACCAATGCTTACGGAATGGAGCCTGCATTCCTGAAAAGGGAATTCGGAAAGGATTGTACTTTCTGGGGAGGAGGAGTGGAAACAGTTGGTACCCTTAACGAAAACGATCAGTCGAAAATAAGGGACCAGGTGTTTGAAAGAATGGGGATTTTTTCTGAAGGCGGAGGATTCATCTTCAACACAGTACATAATATTCTGCCGGATGTTCCTCCTCAGAATATTGTCACAATGTTCAATGCTGTTGCAGACTTCAATAATCACATATAATACTATAATATAAATCTAAAAATCAGATCCTGTGAAGAAAACATTTCTGTTAATCCTGATCGCGGCACTTTTTGTACTGCAACAGTGCCAGGCTCCCAAGACAAAAGAGGAGCGTCTTGAATGGTGGAAAGATGCCCGTTTCGGAATGTTCATCCATTGGGGTCCGGTAAGTATCAAAGGCACGGAAATAGGATGGTCAAGGGGCAGGGAATGGTCTGTTGAAGAATATGATTCACTGTACACACAGTTCAATCCCATCAACTTCAATGCGCCCGAGTGGGTGAAGACAGCAAAAGCTGCAGGCATGAAATATATTGTTTTCACATCCAAGCATCATGATGGATTCTGTATGTGGGACACAAAGTATACAGATTATAATATCATGAATTCTCCTTTTAAAAGAGATATAATGAAAGAACTGTC
This sequence comes from Bacteroidales bacterium, assembly GCA_025454775.1. GTDB lineage: Bacteria > Bacteroidota > Bacteroidia > Bacteroidales > VadinHA17 > LD21. The sequence continues at coordinate 8,092 of JALONU010000052.1, forward strand.
AGAAGCATGCAGAAAGGAAGGGATTGCTCTCGGCTTTTACCATTCAACCTGCGACTGGCACCATCCTGACTTTCCCCTTACGAGTCCCGGCGGAAGTGTAAAAAGAGAAGTCTATAATCTCGACAGATATACAGAATACCTTAAGAATCAGTCAGTCGAGATAATCGAAAATTATGGACCACTACTGGTGATGTGGTATGATGTGCCCCAGCAGTTTGATTCTGTAAGGGGACAGGGAGTGATTGACCATATACGAAAGATCCAGCCCGATATACTTGTGAATAACAGGACAGGAGCAAAAGGTGATTTCGATACCCCTGAACAGAGGATCGGTAGTTTTCAGAATACCCGTGCATGGGAAACATGCATGACCATAGGACGGCAGTGGGCCTGGAAACCCGATGATGAAGTCAAATCGCTGGAGCAGTGCCTTCACAATCTTATACGCTCGGCCGGCGGTGACGGAAACCTTCTCTTCAATGTTGGTCCCAGGCCTGATGGAACAATAGAACCACTTCAGGTCGGGAGGCTTAAGGAAATGGGCCAGTGGCTGAAAAAATACGGATACTCAATTTACGGAACCAGGGGAGGTCCTTTTAAACCTGTTGAATGGGGGGTAAGTACGAGAAAGGGGAATAAGGTTTATATCCATATCCTGAAATGGTCAGGGAATTCTCCAGAGATCTTCGTCCCTGATATAGGTATAGGCATGAAGGATGTTATGATTGCTGGCGGTGGGGAAGCAACATTTAAAAAGGCCGACGGTGGGTATGTGATCAGATTTGACAGAGGATTAATTCAGCCTGTCAATACAATCGTCGAAATTAAATATAACAGCAATGTAATGAACGTGGAACCGTTGGATTTCAAATCAAAATCCATTTCCTTCTGACAGTTTAAAATGATTAATAATTAGTATGTATGAAAAGGTACGGACAGATTATCGGAGTAAAACCGCAGGATCTTGTAAGGTATAAGAAATACCATGCCGCTGTGTGGCCGGAAGTTCTTGATATGATAAAAAAATGCAATATCAGGAACTATTCAATATTCCAGAAAGACAATTTGCTTTTTGCATATTTTGAATATACCGGAAACGATTTTACAGCCGACATGGCTAAAATGGCTGCTGATCCTAAAACCCTTGAATGGTGGTCAATAATGGATCCCATGCAGGAACCGGTTTCAACAAGGGCAGAAGGGGAGTGGTGGGCAAATATGGAAGAAGTCTTTCACACCGACTGAAAACTCTCCGGATTTTATTAAACTTGCACCGGATTATACCAACCTGTACCTGGTATCCGTTAATAAAAAAATTCATAGTGCCTGTGCGTCTCCGGAGCTTATTGGTCATGTGTATGTTACCTGTTTCGCTTGCTGCCCAGATATCGGCACCCGGTGCGAAGTCTGTAAGGTATACTTCCTACCCGTCGGCCCCGGCTGTAAAAGATCCCATTTTCTTTTACTGCAATGCTTCAGGAACTGAAACAGCTGCCTTGAGTGCCCAAAGATCAAAAAGAACAGGCAATTACGATTTCAGCTGGTACAGATGGAATGATGGAACCGGCAGCTTCAGCATACTCCTGAAGACCGAAACCAGTGTCCCCTATTCAGCATTGAGCGGTCTTGGACAGGGAGGGTACAGGGTTCAAATCGACAGCTCTTCAGTTAAGGTTGAGGAACTGACATGCTGGACCTTTTTTGATACACCTCCCATAGCTGAAGCCAGTCTCCAGCAGCAGCTCTGCAACAGGGTAGCCCTGTCCGGGAGGGCTGAGGCAACAACTCAGAATTTCTTTTACAGGGATCCTGCAACAGCTGCGACGGTCACACAGAAAAATATAATAACCTTCCTTTGGTCATCATCACCCGCGTCGGTGATCCCTTATCCTGATGTCAACATAAACCCTGTAACCTATACTCCGCCACTGGAAGATGTTACATACAAGCTTTCGGTAAGTTCACTTGGTTGCAGCAGTGAAGCCTCTTTCTTTTACGAATCGATCCACGTAAATGCCGATTTCAGCCTCGAACCGTCTGAAGGCGAAGCGCCGCTTGAAGTAAGCTTTACCGATAAATCGATCAGGGGAGAGATATACTCCTGGGATTTCGGTGATGATACCATTTCGCATCTCAAAAATCCGGCTCCGCATATTTATTATAAGCCGGGTGAGTATACGGTGCTGCTGACTATAGAAAGCACGCTTCACTGCATCGATTCAGTGCGTTCGGAGAAAATAACGGTTCTGCCTTCATCGCTCGACATACCGAATGTGTTCACACCCGACGATGACGGGTACAACGACAGGTTCAGGATAGAATCCAAATCGCTGCGTTTTGTGAGCATGCAGGTTTTCAGCCAGTCGGGAATTAAAGTATATGGTTTTTCCGGCGAAGGAGAAAGGCTGAAAGACTGGGAAGGCTGGGACGGAAAGATAAACAACTCATCAGTTGAAGCGCGTCCGGGGATATATTTCTATATCATCCGGGCCTTTGGCTGGGACGATATCAAATATGACAGCAGGGAGTACCGGGGATTTGTTTACCTGTATAGATAAGGTCTTGCAGTCCTGCAGTTTTGCGGTCCTGCTGTTTTTTATCGTCTTAATGACTGCACGACCGCACGACTGCACGACCGCACGACCTCCTACTGCCACACACCGATAATAAACCCCATCAGGGTAAGTGCAGCAACGCCATATGATGCATTGACCAGGAAATGGGCAAGGGACCTTCTCTCGAAGAGGTAGGTGATCCCGAGGAAAGTGAAGATCGTTCCAAGCCCGATCAGGAAGCCTGACGATGCTCCCACACCGCCGCCTGCATCATGGCCAAGGAAGAGGCCCAGGAGAATGGCAGCCAGCATGGCAAGCAGAAACGAGAGTCCGAAGATCTTTACCATATTTGCACTCTTTGCCGACTCCTCTGTTATCCCGGTTTCTCTCATCCAGACCTTAACGAACAGTACAGGAGAATACCACAATCCGCCAAGTGCGAATGCGCTGATGGCAGCAACTATTATTGCCAGCCAGTTAAGCTCGTTGAAAGAAAGATCAATATGCATATGAAATTGGAATTAATCAGTAATCGGTTTAATTTACGGCCTAGCGGCTCAGCGGCTCAGCGGCTCAACGGTTATACGCCTCTGCGCCTTTGCGCCCCTTTGCCTCTGAGCCTTTTACTACACAAACAACTCTCCTGTAATAATTGTTCTCGCCTGTCCGGAGATTTCAACCCTTTCTTCCATGTATGTAACTTTCAGAATACCTTCCCTCCTTGAAACCTGGTGCGACACGAATTCCCTGCGGCCAGTCCTAGAATGCCAGAAAGGAACCAGTGCGCAATGTGCCGATCCTGTTACTGGATCTTCATTTATTCCCAGGGCAGGAGCAAAGCAGCGGACGCAAAAGTCATATTTTCTGTCATCGGACGGGGAAGTAACTATCATATCGCCAAATCCGGACCGGATCATCAGTCTGAAATCGGGGTTCAGGCTGCGGATCTCCTTTTCCTCCCTGAGGAGGACAAAGGTCCATCCATGACCGGTCATATATACTTCTTCGGGCCTCGTCCCGAGAACTTTCGTGAGTATTTCAGGGATCTCTATCCTATCAAGCTTGTAGGCAGGGAAGTTCATCGTGATCCAGTCTCCATCCTTTCTCACAATCAACTCTCCGGCTCTTGAAAGGAAGCGGATCTCTTTTTCGGGAGCTGCTGCTGCTGTCTCATAAAGTATGTGAGCTGCCGACAGAGTGGCATGTCCGCACAGAGGGATCTCCATCTCCGGAGAGAAATACCTTATTTTATATGATGGACCTCCGGAGACCACAAATGCAGTCTCGGACAGGTTCATTTCTGCTCCTACGTTCTGCATCCACTCTTCCGGCATGTCCTGTTCCAGAATGCATACTCCGGCAGGATTTCCCCTGAACGGCTCAGTGGTGAATGCATCCACCTGGTAAATCTTTTTCGCTGTTGTCATATAATATAAGGTATAAAGGCATTACGGCTTAACGGCATAAAGGCTTTACGGCTCAAACTCTGCTGGCGTGGATTCAGCTTCGCCGAGCTCGCAAATACTAGCTCTCAGTACCGCTGGCGCGGTCCCGATAACTATCGGGATGCAATCCGTGCCTTTGCTCGGTTGCAATCCGTGCCTTTGCCAAGACATCAAATCCAGCCTGGGTTATAAGCCCGCACCGCCAGTTCAAATCTAACAGCCTTTGTGCCTGTTCGCCGTCATTCACCGGTAAATTTCGCTTTTTTGTCGGATTGTAACAGTAATTTATCCATGAAAACTTTGAAAACTAAGAAAGTTTTCTCATTTTTGCGGGCTGAAACAGCTAACCCATGGATTACAGGCAAAGGATAATTGACGAAGCCGCTGAAATGTTCCGGACCTACGGGATAAGAGCCATTACCATGGACATGCTCGCAAGCCAGATGGGCATTTCAAAAAGGACTATCTATGAGGTGTTCAGTGATAAAGATGAGCTGCTGGCAGGAGTATTGAAGTCGATGGCACATAAACAAAAGGAACTAATAGACAGGGTTCTTGGGGAATCGGCGAACGTGATAGAAGCACTCTTCAAACTTCTGGATCTGACCATGGAGCACTTCAGCAAAATGAGCCCGGCTTTTAAACTCGATATCAAAAAATATCACCAGGACCTTGCAGGTAAGCTCGATCAGTCCGACAGTCTTCCCTATGTGAAAAACAATGAAATGATAATTGAAAGAGGTATCAGGGAAGGTCTTTTCAGGAAGGACATCGATGTAAAAATCATCAACAGGTGTATGCTTGAAGTTGCAAAAATGTCAACCGACAGGGAAATATTCCCCCCGGATGATTTTGCCAGCAGCGAAGTCATAAGGAATGTTTACATCAATTACCTGAGGGGTTTGTGCACTCCTGCGGGTCTTGATCTGATCGATCACTACGAAACCAAGAGAAAACAGAAGAATATCTGAGAATTTATTTTTACGTGAATGAAGACAGATGGTTTTATGAAAAAAAGATTTCCGGCAGCCCTTGCTGCCATCCTGCTTACTGCTTCAACGGCAGTTGCACAGGAACAAAACGGAGAACTGAAGCTTACCCTCAAAGAAGCCCAGGAATATGCAATTCAGAACAACCGGCAGGTATTATCGGCAAAGCTAGACCTTTTGGCATCGAAAGCCGCAGTGTGGGAAACTATTTCTGCTGCACTTCCTCAGATCAACATATCGGGTTCGGTTATGGATAACCTCAAACTCGCTACCACCCTTCTGCCCGGAGAGTTTTTCGGCCAGCCCGGGATAAAGGTGCCTGTTACATTCGGATCGCAGTTCAACTCAAGCGTATCTGCCGAAGCCTCGCTGCTATTGTTCAATGCCCAGCTATTTATAGGTATTGAAACAACGAAGCTTGCACAGAAATTAAACAGCCAGAACCTCGAAAAGACAGAACTCGATACAAAGGAATCGGTGGCATCTGCCTATTACCTCATCCTGGTTTCAGAAGAATCACTCAAGCTTCTTGACGCCAACCTTGTCAACCTCAATGAAACCCTCAGGGCAACAAGGGCAATGTTGGCTGCGGGAATGGCCGAGGCTACGGATGTCGACCAGATGCTATCAAACGTTTCCATGCTTGAGAACAGTAAAAGCTCGCTGCAACGGACCATTGAGGTGAACTACAACCTCCTGAGATTTATCCTGGGGACAGGAGCTGAAACAAAGATCATTCTTTCCGAAACACTTGATAATTTCACGGCAACAGTTAATGTGGAATCACTCCTGGCACAGCAGTTTAATCTTGTTTCAAATGTGAATTACCAGCTGGTGGAAGGCCAGGAAATGATGTCGAAGCTGGCCCTTAAGAACGAAAAGGCTTCTGTTCTTCCTACCCTCGCCGGATTCTATTCATACGGAACAAACGGGATGGGGGATAAACTGTCAGAACTCAGATGGTTCCAGAATTCGATGCTTGGGGTGCAGGTTTCAGTACCGATTTTTGCTAGCGGGCAGCGATACTCGGGAATCAGGAAGGCACAACTGAACTTTCAGAAAGCGTCAACTGCCAGGGATATGGTCAGGGAGCAGCTGCTTATCCAGGAAAAACAGCTCCGCTATAATCTGGTAAATGCTGACCAGCAGTACAAAACACAGAAGCAGAATGTAGAAGTGTCACAGAGAGTCTATAGGAGCACAGAAAACAAGTTCAGACAAGGAATGGCATCAAGCCTCGATCTCACACAGGCTAACACACTCTTTTTGCAGGCCCAGAACAATTATATCTCAGCTTTGATGAACCTTCTCCAGTCCAAGCTTGCACTCGACAAACTATTGAATAACATATAATTAATAAGAATATTAAATCTCACAATAATGAAATACGCAAATACTATTCTGGCAATACTGGTAAGCGGACTGATCATTTCAGGCTGTTCAGCAAAAAGAAACCCTGACGCTGTTCAGGATGCACAGGCGGCAGCCGTAAAAGCTGCCATACCGGTAAAGGTTCTCCCTCTCGCTAAAACAAAGATTGCAAGGACAATAGACTATACAGCAACCATACTTCCGTTCGAAGAGGTCAACATGGCCCCGTCAACGCCCGGAAGGATCGAAAGGATATACGTGGAAGAAGGCGACAGAGTCACCAGGGGACAGGAACTTTTTCTCATGGACCGTACCCAGCTTTACCAGCAGAAGGTTCAGCTTGCAAGTCTTGAGAAGGATCTTTCACGGCTCGACACCCTGCTGAAATCGGGCAGTGCAAAGCAGCAGCAGTACGATCAGCTGAAAACACAATATGATGTTACAAAGACAAATGTTGAGTTCATGGAGGATAACACGCTTCTGAGGGCTCCGTTCAACGGGATTGTCACCGGTAAATATTTCGAGGACGGGGAGATGTATTCCGGCACACCCACAACAGCTTCCGGAAGATCGGCAATTGTAACAGTTATGCAGGTGAATCCGCTTAAAGTCAACGTCGGCATCTCCGAACAGTATTTCCCCCTGATAAAGAGAGGGATGAAAGCGGAAATAAGCGCCGACGTATACCCTGGTGAAAAATTCACCGGAACGGTTTTCCGGGTAGCACCCACCATCAACCCGGCAACCCGCTCCTTTATTGCTGAGATTGAAGTGCCCGTTAGAAATGACCTTCTCAGGCCCGGGATGTTCGTAAGAGTATCGATGTACCTTGGCGAGGTAGAAACATTTGTCGTACCCGCAGGTACTGTTCTGCTCCAGGAAGGCACTAACATCAGGTATGTCTTTGTTGAAGAAAACAGTAAGGCAAAACGGGTTGAGGTAGAGCTCGGGAAACGCTTCGACGACCAGCTGGAGATCATTACCACCAACCTAAGGGAAGGAGACAGGCTGATCTCTGAAGGCCAGGCAAGACTGCTCAACAACGACGCAGTGGAAATAGTACAGTAAGTATCAGTAAATAAGGAATTCAATGAGCATATACAGTTCTTCAGTAAAACGACCCGTAACCACTATACTGGTATTTGTGGCGCTGATAGTCATGGGACTTTATTCCCTGACTCAGCTGCCGGTCGATCTTTATCCGGAGGTGGAGCTACCCTTCATAGGGGTTGTCACAACTTATCCCGGAGCAAGTGCTTCTGATATTGAGACAAATGTGACCCGCCCCGTTGAGGACGCCCTCAACTCGGTGAACAAGCTGAAAGAAATGACTTCATCATCAACCGATGGTGTGTCTGCCGTATTTATGAATTTCGAGTACGGCACCGACCTCGATGAAGCATCAAATGACATCCGCAGCAGCCTGGGATTTATTGAGAACTATCTTCCCGAAGATGCCGAGAAGCCGACGATCATGAAGTTCAACTCCAGCATGATGCCCATTATATTCTATGCTGTCACAGCCGGCGAAAGTTTCAGGGGCCTCGAAAAGATCCTCGACGAAAAGATCGTCAACCCCCTTAACAGGATTGAGGGCGTCGGTTCCGTGAACCTTGCTGGTGTCCCCGGCAGAAAAGTATATATAGATGTTGACCCCAGGAAGATGGAAGCCTATAACCTAACAATCGAGCAGATAGGAAATGTTCTGAGAGCAGAGAATATGAATATGCCTGCAGGCTATATCGAGATGGGACAGACCGACTATCCCCTGAGGATACAGGGTGAATTTCCTGAGAGCGATGTTATGAAAAACATCGTGGTCAGCAGCTATAACGGCAATAATGTTTACCTGAAAGATATTGCCGAAGTACGCGACACTGTACGTGAAACAAAGCTCGACACAAGGATCAATGGCAAACCCGGCATGACAATGTATATCCAGAAGCAATCCGGCGGAAATACGGTCAAGGTTACCAGGGAAATAGAGGAGGCACTAGCCGGGCTCGAGAAGAGCCTGCCTGCTGATGTGAAGATCGAGAAGCTGTTCGACAGTGCCACATTCATTAAGGACTCGATCAGCAACCTGACCGAAACCCTTTTGTATGCCGCAATATTCGTCATACTGGTGGTTCTCTTC
>JALONU010000219.1 GCA_025454775.1 Bacteroidales bacterium
ATTTCAGGTGCACCCGACGGAGTAAATATTTCAAATGGCGGATGGACAGGCTATGACAAGTAGTCTTTTCTTACTTTACAATAAAAACACACGTATATGAAAAGAAAAATATTTTTGAAAACAGCATTTCTTCTTTCAACTTCACTGATATTCGTCACCTGTACAAAATCAGATATCGAGAAAGCAAGAGAAGCTTATGATGCATCTAAAGTAGTGCCCATAGTTCAGGGAATCTCCGGACCGGCATCTGTTCTGCAAACCTTTGCTTACACCTACAAATTAACTTACGACAGGGCAGGTTCTACATGGGAATGGACAGGAGTAGATTGCACAATCCAGAGTGTGAGCGAAGATAAAAAGAGCGCAACAGTTCTTTTTAACGTCTTACCTGCATCAGGAAAGGCTAAAGTTCAGGTCGCTGAGACAACTGTCGGTGGAGCAACCTCGCCGGTTAAAGCTTTTGAACCAACAGTTAATCCGTTCTGCCCCCTTCCTGTTACAGGTTTTGTAGGAGCATGGAGTGGCACTGACGGATTTAACTCTGGTACTCATCTGCAGGCCAGTCAGGTTGTCATGGCAAATCCAAGCGGAACCACTATAAAGGTAACGGGTCTGAACTATGGTTGGATAGCTAATAAATGGGGCGAGACTGTTACCGACGGAGGGACAATTAACATGACCATCAATGCGAATGGAACTGTCGTAATTCCTTACCAGTATTGCTTCACAACTGATTATGATGGAAGTCCTTACGAATATTGGGTTGAAGGTGATGGGAACTGGGGAAATTGCGGAGCAGACCCAACCCTTGTTATAAATTATGTTCTGACAAATATTACAGATGGTTACGATCTGCCGTCGGAATATTATGCCTTTGACAACTTTACTGCAACACTGACACTCTCCGGGAAAAAGGGAACTGTCTCAACTCCTGAGAAAGCCGTTTTATCAGCAGAAGAGGTTGCAGCTATTAAAGCATTCAAAATGAAAAGGTAAAGTTTTCGTTGTCTGTCCCGCCGGAGGTGGATTCCTCCTGCCGGCAGACGAAGACCATACAAAGGGAGGGTGTCAGAAACGGCACCCTCACTTTTTTGATGATCCCTCATTTTATTCCGGGTGATATACTCCTCAGAGACTATTCTTCTTTAAGGTAGATAGGGCCTGTAGGATTCTTGATCTTTCGCTTGTTGAGCTTTATATCCGATTCAAAACCGGTGCCCATGATGGTCTGGTCTTCGCTTATTATCTTAACGAACCGTTCAGTGTAAACAAGATCCTTTTCCTGGTCCCAGAACAACTGCTCTGTCTCCAGCCTGTCAGCAGATCCATTCACAATGATCACGCTGTCCCTGAGCTCCCAGAGCTTCTTCTTGTCGAGGTATTTTGCATACCTGGCGGTTGCATAACCGGCCGAATCTGTCTTCCCTTCAAAGAAAACCACAAGGATACCTTCCCTGAACTCTGAGTATGGAGATTCCCCGCTGCTGTATGTTTCTATCAGCGGAGCCCTCATTATTAGCTGCACCTTCCCCGAATCTGCATAAACCGTGGTGATGTCCCTGTTGGTCATCGATGGAAGCGTCAGGATGTCGCTGTTCCTGATCGTCTCAACCTTTGTTTCGCAGGAAGCGGTCAGAAGAATTACTGCCAGCAGGGTAAAAGCAGAGGCTTTATTTCTGAATAGACATTCCTTCACCGTTATTCATATCTCCTCTTGATAAACCAGAAATCGTACATGTTGATGCTTATCCCGAAACTAAAATAGTTCTCGGTATGTGTAAAGGGCTGGTCAGCAATGTTCTTCCTGGTGTAATCGGCGAAGAAGTTGGTTTTGGAGTAGCTTCGTCTCATCGGAACGCCGAGGCCTATGCTTACACCGGTTTCTTTTACCCTGCTCCCGTTGTACAGAAGGTAATTTTTGCCTGTGTGCACACCTATACGGTAGTCTATTCTTTTAAGGAAGTTATAGTTTGCCAGCCAGTCGGGAGTATATTCCGCTCCCAGGGAGAAGGTCCCCGTATTGGCAACATAGCCTTCTGAACCAGGGAATTCCGCATTTCCCCAGGCAGCGTAGGTATAATCTGCCGCTGCCACAAATTTATTCTTTTTGCCGATGGCTAATCCGGTACTGACAGAGCCTGGCAGAGAGGATTTCAGGTCGTCGTCATACGAATAATCGAGAATGTCATTGGAAGAGTAGACGTTAAAGCGGTAGATTGTTTTCTCAAGTGTAGTCTTGCATTTTCTGCCGGTGGAGTATGATGCGCCGAGGTTCAGGAAATAGGCTTCCTTAAAGGCCACGGAATACTGGGCTCCTAAGTCGAAACCTATACCTGTCATCTGCAGCCTCTCGTTCATGCTTGTCTGGAAGGTGTAGTAATAATCTGCAAAGTCGAACTCATTCACCCTCCTGATGGAACCGAACAGAAGCGACATGTTAGCCCCGACCGATAAGTTTTTCGTAAGATTGAGCCCTGTCCCGATAAAAAAGCTGGTGTATCCTCCGCTGCCCCTGTGGTAGGAAATGTATTCCCCTGTTATCTCATCGTAGCCGGAATCACCTTCCCTGACTGTTTCGGAAAGATTGTAATACCCGTTTGAAAAAGGAACGAGACCGAGTGCAACCCCCCACCTCCTGGTTACCGGGAAGCCGAGAATTATATGATCAAAGTTGAGGTCGTCGGAAACATCGTTTGTATTTCCGTCAGAGACCATGTTTATTCCATAGTCGAGGCCGAAATCGAAGATGAAGGAGTTTGTATCCAGACTGCTGTACGAAGCAGGATTTGTATAATATACAGAGGTACGGTCCCTCATTGCAGTGCCGGTGCCTGCCATCCCCAGACTGCGGAAAGGACCCGGGGTTTCGATGATCCCAAGGTTGTAGCGGGCTATGGGCGAATTTATCGATTTTTGTCCGGATGAGAGAAAGGGTATAAGCAGGAGAAAAGCTGCCACGATCCCTGCTGTCTTATTTTGCATTGTACTCCAGAATATAATTTAAACCATCTAACACAATATCGGGCATGTAGGTCACCCGGTATCCCAGCTTGTCTTTCAGGTATCCGGCATCGCCGCCGGTCAGGATGACATTAAGTCCGGGATGTTTCTTCTGAAACGTGCGAATATACTCATTTATTTCATATATAAGCCCGCTTATGACCCCAGCCGATATCGCTTCAATGGTATTCCTTCCTGGGGAATGGTATTTTTCAGTTGTGCCGACAAGCGGCAACTTCCCTGTAAACCTGTGCAGGGCCCTGAACCTCATGCTGAGCCCGGGTGAGATATTTCCGCCCCGGTACGATTTCCCTGAAAGAAAATCGTAGGTCACAGCGCTGCCGGCATCAATTACAAGGACCTTTTTACCCGGGAAGACCAGGCATGCACCTGCAACTGCGGCAATCCTGTCGGGGCCGAGTGTCTCAGGTGTCTCATATTCATTTCTGAAGGGAAGCCTGGACCGGTGATCCAGCATATGAATATGGGGGATTCCGTGGGTGGCCAGGTCGATTACGAAATCAGGTATTTCCCTTACTGTGGAAAAAATAACTTTTTCCGGTTCGTACCTGCCAAGCATCTTCTCTATCCTGTCACAGCTGAACATCCTGGTGCGAATGGAAATGACCTTTTTCCTGCCATCAAAAATGGCCACTTTGGTGCTTGTGTTGCCAATATCGAAGATGAGGTTCATGATGTTGGATATAATACAAAGGTATGAAAACCTGACCCCCCTCTCTGGTGAACCAACGAGGGGGGCACACCGCTGGCGCGGATTACAACCGAGCAAAGGAACGGATTGCATCCCGATTGCTATCGGGACCGCGTCAGCAGGGCTCCCCCTCTTTGCTTTGCAGAGAGGGGGCGGGGGGGTGAGTTCATTAAGCAGCAAACGGTCACACTAAATATTCTTCACCATCTCCTCCAATACCAGAATAGCTCCTTTTACCGATTGTACCTCCCTTATCGTCAGGCTGAGTTTTGCCTCCTTCTGCTTTACTGATGCCTGTTTACATAGTTCATGATGGCAACGAAAAGCTGGCTTTTATAGAATCCCGAACCGGGATCGGAAACGAAGTTGGCTATGAGAAGGTCGTTTTTCAGCAGGATCTTTTCCATGCCGAGCCTTACCGCCGTCCATTTCATCCTCACAATATCGAGGAGAGCTTCCGCAGGCGGAGGCAAAGGCCCGAAACGATCTGTCAGTCTTTGCCCGAACGAGCGCAATTCTTCCTCATCTTTAATCTCGTTAAGTTCCTTGTACAGGCGGACCCGTTCCGAGATATTTGAAATATACTCATCGGGGAACATGATCTCAAGATCGGTATCAATCTGGAAATCAGTTACAAATGTTTTTTCTCCTGAGGGCCTGTTCTCTGCTGCAACAGGAAGGTCCTGTTCGGTGAATGCCTGCGGGTCGGATTCCCTCAGCTCCAGTATGGCCTCACTGAGGATCCGCTGGTAGGTTTCAAAGCCTATGTCGGCGATAAACCCGCTCTGTTCACCGCCGAGGAGGTTCCCGGATCCCCTTATGTCGAGGTCCTGCATCGCAATGTTGAATCCGCTTCCGAGCTCCGAAAATTCCTCAATGGCCCTGAGCCTTCTCCTTGCTTCATGTGTTAGGGAGTCAAAGGGCGGGGCAAGGAGATAGCAGAATGCCTTCCTGTTGGAACGTCCCACACGCCCCCTGAGCTGGTGCAGCTCGGAAAGCCCGAAATTGTGGGCATCGTTGATAAAGATGGTGTTCGCATTCGGGATGTCGAGGCCTGATTCGATGATTGTCGTTGCTATCAGGACGTCATAGTCGCCCTGGATAAAATCGAACATAACGTTCTCGATATGAGTCCCGTCCATCTGGCCGTGCACTACAGCTGACTTCACATGAGGGCAGATCCTCTGCACCTTGGCCTGGACCTCCTTTATATTTTCCACCCTGTTATGGATGAAGAACACCTGGCCGTTCCTTGACACTTCATATTCTATTCCTTCCCTGATTATGTCCTCATTGAACCCATGGAGTTCTGTTACTATGGGCATCCTGTTAGGGGGAGGAGTGTTGATTATCGAAAGATCGCGTGCTCCCATGAGCGAAAACTGGAGGGTCCTGGGTATTGGTGTCGCCGTCAGTGTAAGCGTATCTACACTGGCTTTCAGCTTTTTCAGTTTTTCCTTTACCGATACACCGAACCTCTGCTCCTCGTCGATGATGAGGAGGCCGAGATCCCGGAAGGTGATTTCCTTTCCGACTAGCTTGTGTGTCCCGATGATGATATCGATCTTCCCGTCCGCAAGCTCCGAGACTATCTTTCTTGCTTCTCCCGGTTTCTTATGCCTTGTGAGGTATTCTATTTTGCAGGGGAAATCCTTCAGCCTCGACGAGAATGTTTTATAGTGCTGCAGGGCCAGGATAGTTGTCGGTACCAGTATAGCAGTCTGCTTGCTGTCGGAAGTTCCATATCCTTCTTTACAGCCTCCGATGCGCTGACCTGATCGGGAGTGTCTTCATAGATGAATGAAGCTTCAAGCTCACGCTGGAGGTAAGAATCAGGGGAGAAGGCATATCCGTCAGAGGCCATCCTTTTTGCATAGAGCTGGATAAGATCCCTGGCAATGTCCTTAACCCTCTTTTTTGTTGCCTGCTTAAGCTTGAGCCAGGCTCCTGAACCCAGCTTGTATATTTTGGGCGGGGAATTCTCTCCGCTCTTGTATTTTGAGATCCTGTGCAGGTTGTGGATCCCTACATAAAGAATATCATTGTCGCGGTAGACTAGCTTAATGGCTTCCTGCAGCCTGCCGTTCACCTCTATTTTCTCGAGGCCGCCGAACCTTCCAATACCGTGATCAATATGAACAACATAATCGCCAGGATTAAGTCCTGTTAATTCTTTAACAGAAACACTCTCCTTTCTCGTGAAATACCCTCTTATCCTGAATTTATGGTAGCGGTCAAATATCTGGTGATCAGTATATATGCATACCTTCAGATCATGGTCGGTGAACCCTGAATGAAGGCTGACGATCATGGGTGTGAAGCCCGTATCGGGATTGATCTCGGTAAAGATATCCTTCAGCCTGTCGATCTGTGACTGGCTTTCGGAGACGATGTATGTCTCGTAACCTTCAGCCTTGTTCGTCCTGAGCTTCTCCGAAAGCAGTTCAAAGTTCTTGTTGAAAACAGGCTGGGGTTCAGTCCTGAAACTGATCCTGGTTGCAGCTTCAAGGAATGCCTGCCTGGCCATTTCAACGATCCTGAAACGGAGACATTCTTCCATCAGCCTGCTTCCGGTCATCACAAGCTCCTTCCTTCCCGTTATCTGTCCCGATGTTTCCCTCTCAACCGTCTGATCGTAAATTGAATTTGTTTTTTCCTTCACGAAGGCAGCATCTTCAATCCAAACAATGGCAGAAGGAGGGAGGAAATCGGTGAAGGAATCGCTGATCTCCTCAACGGAAATGTCCTGGATGTTAGGTATGATCTGTATGGAATCAAGTGATCTGACGGAAAGCTGGTCTTCGGTGCTGAAGGTTCTGATAGTTTCCACTTCGTCGCCGAAGAAATCAATCCGGCAGGGAAGGTCTGAGGAAAATGAGAAAACATCGACGATGCTTCCTCGTATTGAGTATTGTCCGGGTTCGTAAACGAAGTCCACGCGTTCGAAGTTGTATTCATGAAGCAAAGCTTCGATGAACCCGGATGACAGCTTATCGCCTTTTGCGATCGCGAGTGTGTTTTTCTTCAGATTTCTCCTGCTGATCACCTTTTCCATCAGCGACTCGGGGTAGGTCACGATTATACCCTTTCGCTTTCCGGATGAAAGAAGGTTCAGGACTTCTGTGCGGAGTACGATGTTGGCAGGTTCTGTTTGTTCGTACAGCACCGACCTTTTATATGTGGAGGGGAAGAAGAAGACCCATTCATCACCGAGGAGAGACACCAGGTCGTTGTAAAAATAGGCTGCGTCTTCCTTTTCCGGTGAAATGACCACATGCATGTGCTGCGTTTCCCTGAAGATCCTTGAGACGGCTATTGCTTTTGACGATCCTGTAAGGCCTGAGATAAGTATTCCTCCCGGGGCAGGAGAATTTATTGCCTCCAGGAGGTCCGCCAGCCCGGGGTGGGAGTTAAAATGATCCGTCAGCAGGATTTCCTTCATTGGCCTGTATGTGGCGGCAAATATAATTCCTTATTGCAATGAGTACGGCATAAAAATAAAAAGATAAGCTCCCTGACCTGGAAGTTGTTCATGTATGCAGGGCCCCAGGTCCTTAATATTGAATGTATGAAAGATGTATGAATATCATACAATCATGTGTCTAGATAATAGACACTACGTCCGATCTGTGTGCTTGTATATGACAGAATATCAATAGCATATAATTGTGGCACGATTTTGGACATGTCTTTAATAAATTATATAAAGGAAATGACCAGGTCTCATCTGATTATAGTACCTCTGTTATTTATATTCTTACAGGAAACAGCAGCCCAGGAGAAAAAATGGACACTCGAAGATTGCATAAATTATGCTGTAGCCAATAACCTTGGATTGAAACGTCAGATGCTCCAGACCGAAACGGCAGAAGCCAATTTCCTGAAATCAAAAATGGACGTGCTCCCTTCTCTGAATGCCGGCTCTGATGCACGGATCGGGTTCGGACGATCGGTAGACCCTGTCACCAACCTTATCACTTTCAAGCAGAATATCAGCAACTCATATTCAATAAATACGAATTTCCAGCTGTTCAGCGGCTTTACAGCCCTTAACTCAATTTCTGCCTACAAGTTCATGCTCAAGGCAGGTGTGGAAGCCGAGAAGATCAACAGGAATATGCTGATTGTCGATATCCTGGGCCAGTATTACCAGGTACTTTATGCAAGGGGCCTCGAGGATGCATCTAAACTCCAGCTTGAACTGTCTGAGAAGCAGCTGTACAGGATAGTTAAAATGGTCGGGACCGGCAAGGAAGCCCTGTCGAAGCAGTATGAGATGGAGAGCAGGGTATCGGCTGACCGGCTCGACTACACCATCGCACATAACTCTGCCAGCCAGGCGCTTACAACAATGAAGCAGATGCTTCAGCTCGATCCGGGAACTGATTTTGATATCGCCGTTCCGGAAATGAACAGTGCTCTGATAAGTGATCAGATATATAAACCTGACAGTATCTACAGGATTGCATCAGGCGTTCTTCCCCGTCTGAAGGCTGTTGAATATGAACTGCGTGCCTATGAGAAACAGATCTCCGCTGCAAAGGGAGCCGTTGTGCCAAGTCTTTCCGTGGGGGGTGGCATCTATACCGGTTACTATAGAGTCATCAGCGAAGGGTCGGGAGAGCAGGAATCATTCTCAACCCAGCTTAAGAACAACAACAGCCAGGCTGTATACTTGTCGCTCAATATTCCTCTCTTCAATAATTACTCAACAGGGCGGAATATTAAAATGGCCAGGATAAGAAGGAGTGATGCCGAACTGCGGCTTGAACAGGAAAAGAACAACCTTTACACGGAAATCGAAAACGCCTGTCTCGAATACAACAGGGGCAGGGACGAGTTCCTGGCTGCACAGTCAAATCTTGAATTTAACAATAGATCTTTCGCTGCCGTGGAGAAGAAATTTGAAACGGGACTGGTCGATGTCACCGATTATTCAGCAGCAAAAACAACTCTTTTCAGGGCTGAGACAGAGGCTCTCAGGACCAGGCTTCAGATAACGATCAGGAAACTTACACTGGGCTTTTACACGACAGGAGAGTATGAGAATATAATTTTTAACAAATAAGAGTAATAACAGGCATAATGGATACCCCTATTGAAAAGATGGACAGACCCATCGAGAAGAAAAAAGGACTTAAGAAAAAGCATATCGGGTACATCGCAGTCGGATTGATAATATTGGTCCTTGTCTATATGGCTTTCTTCACCGACAGAACATCAACATACAGGGTCGAGAAGGATAAGCTCATAATTGAAACGATCACCTCAGGCCAGTTTAACGATTACATTACCGTCCCGGGTACCGTTGAACCAATCAGCATCATCTTTCTTGATGCCCAGGAAGGAGGCCGGGTTGAGGAAAGGCTTATTGAAGAAGGTTCCATGGTAAAGAAGGGGGATATAATACTCCGCCTGAGCAATCCGGATCTCTACCTCAATATTCTCGACAGTGAGGCCCAGCTGGCTGAAAAGGAAAACTTCCTCAGGAATACGCAGGTTACCATGGAGCAGGAAAGGATATCCATTAAAAGAGAGCTTATCAACCTTAAATTCGACATAGAACGGAAAGAACGCACATATCAGCAGAATGCCGAACTCATGAAGGACAATCTTATCTCGAGGGAGGAATTCATACGCTCAAAGGAGGATCTCGATATGGCACGGAGCTCCCAGGAACTTTTTATCGAACGGCAGAAGGCTGATTCACTGTTCAGGTCAGTACAGGTGGAAACGATAAAAGCCAATCTGGAGAATATGCGAAAGAACCTGGCCCTCGTCAGACAAAGAGTCGAGAACCTTAATGTCAGGGCAACTGTCGACGGACAGCTGGGCCTGCTGGTACCTGAAATCGGTCAGTCTATTTCGCGGGGAGCAAACATGGGACAAATAAATGTGCTGACATCATACAAAGTGACAGCCCAGATCGATGAACATTACATTGACCGGGTAAGAACACAGCTTACCGCAACCCTCGACAGGCAGGGAACATTGTACAATCTGGTTGTAAGAAGAGTGTATCCGGATGTAAGGAACGGCACGTTCGAGATAGACATGGTCTTCACCGATACTGTACCCGATAATATCAGGACAGGCCAGACGTACTATATCAGCCTTCAGCTCGGGCAGCCCAAGGAATCCCTGCTGGTGCCTATTGGAGGGTTCTTCCAGGAAACAGGAGGGCAGTGGATATTCGTTCTTGATCCTTCCGAATCATTTGCCGTTAAAAGGAATATTTCGATAGGAAGAAAGAACCCGAAGTACTATGAAGTTCTTGAAGGATTACAGCCTGGAGAGAAAGTCATTATCTCAGGATATGAATCATTCGGTAAAAATGAAAAACTCGTATTTAAAAATTCAAAGTAATAACCAATAACTTTTGATATGATCAGGACAAGTGAATTGACAAAGATCTTCAGGACTGAAGAAGTTGAGACAACGGCGCTCAATAAAGTAAATCTGAATGTTAGCGAAGGAGAAT
>JALONU010000220.1 GCA_025454775.1 Bacteroidales bacterium
TTTAGCTAGCCGCCAGCCGGTCGCCGGTAGCCGGAAAACACTACTTTCTTTGGTCATTAACTTTGTATTCTAAGGATTAGCATTATTTTGGCCGGATAAACATAATTGTCATGGTAAACAGAAGGACAGGCATTTATTTTTTCCTTTTATCAGGGTTGCTTCTTGTGTCGGGAAAGTCTATTGCGCAGGACAACAACTGGACTCATTTCAGGGGCAGCAACCTTAACGCGATAGCGGCTAACGAACAGGTCCCGCTGAAATGGGACGACTCCGTGATCAGATGGAAAACTTCAATCCACGGAAGGGGTAAGTCATCGCCGGTTGTTTATGGCAGCCAGGTATGGCTGACGACGGCAACACCTGACGGGAAGGAATTATACGCAGTCTGTGTTGATTTTAACAGCGGGAAGATCATTCACGATATAAAAATCTTTACCCCCGAAGACGCAGGAGGGAAACATTCCCTGAACACGTATGCATCACCGACACCGTGTATTGAAAAGGGATTCGTATATGTTCATTACGGGAGCATGGGTACAGCATGCATCAACACCTCAGATGGCTCGGTAGTATGGAAGAACACCGATTTTAAATGCAGACATGTCCAGGGGCCTGCATCATCACCCGTAATTTATAAAAACCTGCTTATCCTTCATTTTGAAGGTACCGATGTCAGGTATATAGTCGCCCTCGACAAAGCTACAGGTAAGCCTGTGTGGAAGGCCGACAGGCCTTCGGAGCCTTATGAGCCCCTTACACAGATCGGGAGGAAAGCCTACATTACACCATTGATAATCAATGTTGGGGGACGAGATATGATGATATCCAACGGTTCAGCAGTTTGTATCGCGTATGCACCAGATACGGGCAGGGAGATATGGAGGGTTGTCAATGGTGCCGAATCAACTATATCGATGCCGGTATCCGAAAAGGGAATTGTTTACTGGTATTCAGGGCCTGACCTGGGTGCCGACGGTCAGAATACCAACTATTTGTATGCTGTCAATCCTGAAGGATCAGGCGATATAACGGGCACGAATGTCTTGTGGAAGAAACTGGAGCGGCAGTCGCAGAACCAGATGCTGACACCTGTAATAAGGGATGGATTGATATATACTGTCACTACCCGGAATATGCTCATGTGTATCGATGCTTCTAACGGGACAGAGGTGTGGTCGACGCGTGTAAATTCAAACTTTAATGCATCGCCGTTGTTCATCAGTGGTAATGTCTGGTTTTTCTCCGTGAAAGGTGAGGTCCTGGTTTTGAAAGCAGGGCGTAATCATGAAGTTGTTTCGGAAAATAAGCTTGATACCGGCATCTGGGCAACACCGGCTGTAATACGCAACACGCTAATAATCAGAACGGAAGACGCACTATACAAGATCGGTAAATGAAAGGCTGCAGCATTCTGTTTCCATGAAGTTGGATTTTAAGCAGGAAGATAAACAACATGTATCCGGTTTTTGAAATATTTATATATTTGCTCCATTTACAGAAAAATAAGACAGTATTCCAACTTTAAAATTGATTCATATGATGCGAATGAAAAGAATAGCAGGATTATTTATAATATCTGTCCTGGTAGCTGCAAACCTTAATGCACAAACAAGGAATGATGTGGTTGCTGCCTATAACGAAGGTGCCAAAGCTGCACAGACAAATGCCGTAGCAGCCATAGCAGCGCTCGAGAAGGCAATTGTCCTTGCAGACCAGGTTGGAACCGAAGCTGCTGACCTGAAGGAGAAGGCATCGAAGGTTCTGCCGGGCCTGTATGCGAAGGTTGCAGCTGCCGCCATAAACGAGAAGAAACCGGCTGCGGAAATTATGAGGACTGCAAAAGCTGCATCCGCTGCTGCTGAAAAATACGGAACAGCCGCTCAAAAGGACAATGCTTCGAAGATACTGGTGCAGGCATATAATGCCCAGGCTACCGGCTATTTTACCCAGAACGATTTTTCAAACGCCCTGGTTACATTTGACAGCCTGCTTGCAATAAATCCTGAATACATCAACGCTTTATACAACAAAGCTCTTATATATATCAAGCAAAGCGATTCAGACGCCTTTGAGAAGACCATCGATTCCTATATTGAAAAAGTGAAGGCCGCAAACGACGAAGCAAAGGTCAAACAGGCTTCGACAATGGCGCTTGAATATTTCAGGGCTGCAGGTTCCAAGGCCAACCAGGCAAACAAGGCTGACGATGCTCTTGCAATGCTGAACAAAGCTGCAAAATACGGCGATGACAAGGACCTCTTCTATTATTTTGCTGACGTCTATAATAAGCAGAAAAATTTCAATAGTGCAGCAGAATATGCCACTAAGGGACTCGGTCTTGAAACCGGGACCGCCGAAGCCAAGGCCAAATTTTATTTTCAGCTTGGGCTGGCACAGGCAGGAAAAGGACAGAAAGCCGAAGCTTGCGAATCATTCAAAAATGCAATGTTCGGACCTTTTGCCGCAGGAGCCAAGGCTGAAAGGGCAAACCTTAAATGTGAGTAACCCCTAAAAGACGCTGGCGCGGAGGACGTTTATGAGGCTGCTGGCGCGGATTTGGCTTCGCCGAGCTCGCAAAGGATGTTTCTGAGGCCGCTGGCGCGGATTTGCAATCCGTGCCTTTGCTCGGTTGTGATCCGTGCCCCCAAAACGCTAGCAAAGGCTTAACCTGAATAGGCACCGATTACATCCCGATAGCTATCGGGATGTGATCCGTGCCTTTTTTTTTAGCAACGGATTTAAATATTAATCTTATTTTTAGGAGGAGTATTTTCCATATATCCATAACAACGCATGGAATTATCGATCCTGAAAGATATTGTGGTGATCTTCGCCCTGTCGACACTTGTCAACCTGATATTCACAAGGTTCAGGATCCCCACAATAGGAGGCTACTTGCTGACAGGAATACTGGCAGGCCCGCATCTTCTTTCGCTTGTAAGTGATGGACATAACATTGAGATCCTGGCTGAAATAGGTGTCGTATTCCTGCTTTTTACGATCGGCATGGAATTTTCTCTCAAGCATCTTGTGAGGATCAGGAGGATAGTCTTCCTGGGAGGGTTTATCCAGGTCACCGTATCTGCCGCAGTGTTTTTTGCTGCTTCCCGCCTCTTCGGAATGAGTCAAAAGGCAGCCCTTCTCTTTGGCTTCCTGATGGCGCTCAGCAGTTCTGCCCTCGTCCTTAAGATCTTACAGGAAAGATCGGAGGTGACATCAAACTACGGACGTACTGTCCTGGGGATACTCATATTTCAGGACCTTCTTCTTGCACCCCTTCTTCTGCTGACTAACCTTCTGGCTGAAAACTCGGCCGCTTTTCCCAGGGAACTGTTGGTACTGGCAGTAAAGGTTGCAGGGATCATAGGATTTGTTTATGCCGGGAACAAGTGGCTCCTTCCCAGGTTGCTGAGGATGATCGCCCTTACAAAGAACCAGGAGCTCTTCATGATCAGCATCTTCCTCATCTGCTTTGCCATTGCCCTTCTCACCTTCCGGCTCGGAATGTCTCTGGCCTTCGGCGCATTCCTTGCCGGGCTGATGATCTCGGAATCGGAATACAGCCATAATGTATTTGGTAATTTCCTGACAATCAAGGATGTTTTTGCCAGCTTCTTCTTCGTTTCAATAGGAATGCTCTTCGACATTTCCTTCGTAACAGAGAACTACTGGCTGATAATTGCAAGCGTCCTCCTGGTGCTGGTCATCAAAACAATAATTGCCGGAGGAACAGGCTTCATCCTGGGTCATACTTTTCAGGGAACTGTGATGATAGGTCTGGCCTTAAGTCAGGTTGGCGAATTTTCCTTTATACTGGCAAGGCTGGGTTTTGATAAAGGGATTCTGCCGGAGCATTCCTATCACCTCTTCCTCTCGGTGGCTGTTCTTACAATGGCTGTAACCCCCTTCCTGTTCCATTTCTCTCCTGCCCTTGCAAACACACTGCTCAGGCTTCCATTGCCAGAGAAACTCAGGGAAGGACTCTTCCCGCTTAAAGAGATGGAAATACCTGACTTCAGGGACCATCTTGTTATCATAGGAAAGGATCCGAGTGCACTGAAGCTGTCGCTGATGGCGAAGTACAATAATATCAAGCATATCTCGATAATTTTTGAGCCGAACCTGGCAAGGGATAAGATGAATGAAGGAGATACAGTGGTGTATGGCGATGCGGTGAATGAACCCATCCTGAGGAAAGCTCATGTTGAGCATGCCGATGTGGTTGTTGTTTCGGTCGGGAGCCTGGTCCCATGCATGGCGATAATCGAAAAGATCAGGAATTTAAACAGGAGTGCTTATATCCTGGTGAGGTCGACCACCATAATGAATGTCGAGCAGCTCTATAAGGTTGGTGCCGACGAGGTGCTGCCCGAGAAGCTTGAGATTGCCATCGACCTGATGAAAAGGGTAATGATTAAACGAAATGTGAGCCAGAAGGAGATAAACAGTATCATAGAAGGTATCAGACACAGGAGCCTTGGCGGCTTCTCACAGAAGGACCTTGCTCACAGGCCGTCAGTCTTTGATGAATTCCAGAATGTCCATATATCGGTACTGAATATCGAAACAGGCTCACAGGCTGACGGGAGATCACTGATCGGCCTGGACCTCAGAAGGGTCACAGGAGTGACACTTCTTGCCCTAAAAAGAGACACTGAGATCATTGAACATCCCCCTGCGGATACGGTTCTCAGGGGTGGAGACATCGCATATTTAATAGGCGATCCTGATCAGATTGAGCTTGCTTCTGCGCTCCTTAGAAACACCGCCTTACAGCCCTGATTGCCAGCCTTCGCCGGCAGACTGCATACTAATACATCCTGTCCATAACATCCAATACCAGTTCGTGGATGTTGTCGCGGTTTTCTATCTTCTCAGTGATCCCGTACATTGCTGCGCTCATGCCGTGGCGCTC
>JALONU010000221.1 GCA_025454775.1 Bacteroidales bacterium
GAACCGCCTTACCATGCAGGAGACCGCTATCCTCGTCAATTCCATGGGTACCGATCTGGAAGAAGAAATAAAGCATGGGGCCAGGGAGCTGAAGGAGAATGTATACGGGAACCGGATTGTGCTCTTCGCTCCCCTGTATGTAGGGAACAGGTGTACGAATAACTGTCAGTATTGCGGCTTCCGTGTATCCAACCGCGAAGCTGTGAGGAAGACGCTTTCAGATGAAGAGATCGTAAGGGAGGTAGAAGCACTCGAGGATAACGGCCAGAAGAGGCTCATACTCGTATATGGAGAGCATCCCGACTATTCACCCGAATATATAGCACATACGGTAAGGCTGGTATACAGCATAAAGAAGGGTCATGGGGAGATCAGAAGAGTGAATATCAACGCAGCCCCATTGACAATTGAAGGGTTCAGGACTGTTGGAGAGGCAGGTATAGGGACTTACCAGATCTTCCAGGAGACTTATCACCCGAAGGCATATACATGGTATCACCCGAGCGGGAAAAAGAAAGACTATGAATGGAGGCTGACCTCACTCGACAGGGCCCAGGAGGCAGGAATAGACGACGTGGGGATAGGAGCTTTGTTCGGCCTGTACGACTGGCGGTTTGAAGTCCTCGGCCTGTTAAGGCACACAAATCACCTCGAAGCATGCTATAATGTAGGCCCTCACACAATATCCTTCCCGAGGATCAAGGATGCACTGAGCCTGAATATCGATGCTACCTATCAGACCAGCGACGAGGATTTCAGGAAGCTGGTGCCGATACTTAGGCTTGCCGTACCTTACACCGGTATGATACTTACTGCCCGTGAAGCACCTGACGTCAGAAGGGAAGTACTGCAGTACGGAGTGTCACAGATCGACGGTGGTACCAAACTGGAACTTGGATCCTACTCCGACTCACACAATGAGGAACAAAACCTCAACAGGGAACAGTTCAAGATAAACGACAACCGTTCACTTTCAGAAGTAATTGATGAGCTGCTGACAAACGATTATGTGCCTTCATTCTGTACATCATGCTACAGGATGGGAAGAACAGGTGAGCATTTTATGGAATTTTCTGTCCCTGGCTTCATTAAGCGCTTCTGCACGCCCAATGCCCTCCTAACACTTTCCGAATATATCTGCGACTATGCGACTGAAACTGTTGCGGAGAAAGGTTGGAAAGTAATTGAGAAAAACATTCAGAAACTTGACCCCGGTGTTGCTCAGAATACAAGGGAAAAGATAGAAAGGATAAAAAGAGGGGAGAGGGACCTGTATTTTTAAGAGTGGGAGCCTCCTTCGCTACCTCCTCCGCTAAAGTTACGGAGGTCAAAGAAAGCTTCGGAGGCCAAAGGAGTAGGAGATCGAAGCGAAGCGGAAAGTGGTGAGTAGTGAGTAGTGAGTAGTGAGTAGTGAGTAGTGAGTGATGGAAAGAAAGATCCCCTCCTGGGAGAGCCTGTCCCGCGAAGCTTCAGCGTAGCGGGAGGTTGGGGTGGGTTTATTAAAAGCAAGACCCAAGATAAAAGACAAAAGACAAAAGATTGACGAACGGAGAGAGGAAATTCCGCGAAGCGGAACCCAAGAAAGCAATATAATATGATAAAGGTACTGGGAATTAAGATTATAGACAGGATAAAGGAAGCCGGGCTCACACAGGAAATACTGTCACACTATTCTTCACTTATAACCACACGCCTGGGTTTTCATGAGGTTACCGACAACGTATGCAGCCGGGAGGCATATCTTATCATTCACCTTAAAGACGATCATGCCGGATCCGGGAAACTGATCAGGGAACTTGAACCGCTGGGAGGCATAGTGATCAGGGAAATGAATTTCTCAGGAAGTGAAAAGCAGGAACCTGAAAGTGAAGGTGACGGAATAATCGAGATCCTTGGGATGCTGGTAGCAAGGCAGCCCGAAGTCATCTTATCGGTGCAGAAACTATTGACTGCCTACGGCTGCTATATACGCACCCGCCTCGGGGTTAACGAAATATTCTTCGGAGAACCTGCAGGGCTTATCATCCTTGAGCTTACCGGCGATAACGGTCAGCGGAAACTCCTTCTGAAAGACCTTGGAAGACTTGAAGGAGTGCATGTCAGGAAAATGATCTTCTGATATTAAATTATCCCACCGAAGAACAGGGCGTTCAGGAAGATCTTGTTTGTCCCGTACCAGACAGCCCGGAAATTCGGGTTGTCATAGATCGAAATGATCCCCTGTCCGTGAACACTTGCAAAAGCTGATCCCTTTATCCTCGAAATATTGTCGCTGGTGCAATATCCGCTCAGGAGCGGATTTAATGTATAGACGGCGGGATTATTATAAATTCCCTTGTCGGGCCTGGCAACCTGGTTGCCCGACTTGAATACCGGCAGGAGTTCCCTTGTATAACCGTAGCACAGGGGATGAGTGAGATCGAGCCTCGTCTGAAAAATAGTTCCCGGTATAGTCCTCGTCTGGCTGTTGGCCGATCTCTCGGCATAAACCCCTACACTTATGGGGCTTTGTGCGGAAGGCATGAATTCAATATCAGCGAATTTGTTTCTTACCAGCCAGTTATTGCCGCCTTCGGTAGCAACAATGACACCGCCCTTCCTGTTCCAGGTTCTTATGTTCTCGATACCTGCCTGGGATATGTCGGGAGAGCCGGCAATGACAAGCCTGTTGTACCTTTCGAGGTTCAGGGAGCCAAGCCTTGAAGGAGTGACCATTGTGACAGGGATGGAAAACCGTTCATCGAGAAGGTGCCATATTTCTCCCACGTCGGTGCTTCCTGTTCCGTCACCGATGATCATCAGCACCGAAGGCTTTTCCAGGACTGAAAAATTTCCGCTTCCCAGGTCCATCCCCGATTCTGTGAATCCGGTGTTCACACCGTAAACAGTAACGCCGCATTCTCCTGCCACCTTTGCCATGAGTTTCCGAAGCTCTGCCTTGTTCAGCGGCTGATTGAACACTGGTACAAGTATGGTACCGTAAGAAAAGCTGTGCCTTAAAGTACCGTTGTTATAGGAAAATTCGCGTTTGGCGGCTTTTGTGACGATTCCTGCTTCCTGGAGCTTATATAGCGCTTTGGGTGAAAAATACTCTTTCCACTCGAAAAGGTATGCATAGGGATCGTCCGGACCTTCCAGCCTGCCTGTTAAAGCAGGAACCTCAGTAATTTCTTCACCTGTAAGCCCTTCCATCTCTTTCACTGCTTTGACTTCGGCATAGCTTATATTGAAAGACATTGGAAGGTTCCATGATGAGATGTCATAGAAGGAGCTGTCGGTGAACTGTGTGACAGATTCAAACATGCTTCTGATAAACCGGTATTCGTTTTGTCTTAGCGGTACTACATAGCTCTCCCCGGCCCTGAAGCCTGCAAGATCCTTTTTGTTTTTGTAGATCCTTATCCGCTGGCCGAGAAGTATGCGGATAAATTCGTTCAACCGTCCCTGGTCGTCCTTTTCGGAGAATACATATGCTTTTACAGGATGCCTGTCGGCCAGGCTGTAAGACTCGTTGTAGAAATTCATTTGGTTCTCAAGAAGCTTCACTCTCATTGCCAGACCTGCTTCAAGCGTTGATGACGAGACTGTTACCTGGTTCCTGATGGCGTAGGGGAAAGAGAGGAGAAGACCCGGGGTTTCTCTCAGGTGACCCCTGACCCCGGCCTGCTCAAATAATATTCCAACTGAACCGTGAATATCAGGGTAGGACGATCCCTTGCCGATGAAGAAGTCATCATAGCCTTCCTCGGTAAAATAGAGGCTTCCTATTTCATTCAGGTGCTTTTCGTGGTATTTGCCTATTTCCGCTGTCAGTTGCTGGTTATCAGGAGGAGTGAGAGGATTGTTTCTGGATTGTATACCCGGCATGTAAAAGAATGTAGCACCTGAGCCCTGTTCATGATGGTCGGTGTTGATGTTGGGTCTCCATCTGAAGAAGGCTTCGATACGGCCCCTGGATTCCGGATGCTGGATGCTGAAATAATCGCGGTTAAGGTCGAACCAGTAATGGTTGGATCTTCCTCCGGGCCATGGTTCACTGAACTCCCAGGAGTTGGGGTCCGGATTATCGTTCAGGCTTCGTGCCTGGTTTACCCATGATGCATGGCGCTGCATGCCGTCAGGATTAAGGGAGGGATCTATAAGTATCACCAGGTTCTTCAGCATCTCATCAATATTCTGTCCTTCGGCGGCAGTAAGGTACCAGGCGACCATGGCTGAAGCATTCTGCGCACTCGATTCATTGCCGTGGACTCCATATCCAAGCTTGACGAAAAGAGGCATATTCCCGATATTATTGTTTTCCTTCAGTGCCGGATCGCAGAGAGCGATATGCTGTTTTCTCAGTGTTTCAATATTCCTTATGTTTTCAGTCGAGCTGATAATTAGTTGTCCGAGCGGCCGCCCTTCATAGCTTCTTGCATATTCTTCCCAAACAGCTCTGTCTGACAGCCGGTCAAGCTCGAGCATATAAGCATAAAGCTTATCATGGGTAAGATGCCATTCTCCGACCTCATGCCCGAAATATTTTGCCGGTGTAGTTATGGTGCTGTTATATTTTGTACCGGCCGGCAGATAGTAATCCGGAGTAACCTGCGCCTCTGAAACACCTGCCACCAGGCAAAGCACTGTAAGAACCGATAACCTTATCATAATCCTATATTTATTATTGAAAACACGATTTCACCCCCTCTCGCCCTCACTACTCACCACTCACAACTCACAACTCACAACTCACAACTCACAACTCACAACTCACAACTTTCCACTCCAATCTCCTCTTGACCCCATCACCCACTCACCCCTTCACACCTTCGCCCCATCACCCCTTCTTCTCTCATAGTGCCTCGAATCGCCCCATTCACCATAAATGACTTCGGC
>JALONU010000222.1 GCA_025454775.1 Bacteroidales bacterium
AACATTCTCCTTGAGGTTCTTTTCAACAGGCCAACCACAGCCCACATTCTGGGAGGATGTCCCATGTCGGAGACCATTGAAGCCGGAGTGATAGGGAAGGACTTCAAAGTACACGGTTACCCGGAAATGTATATAACCGACGGCTCCGTGATACAGGGCAATATCGGAGTGAATCCTTCACTGACGATAACTGCCGTGGCTGAATATGCGATGAGCCTGATACCTGAAAAGGCAGGAACCGGGAGGAATGAATTATCAACAGAGTTGAAACAAATTGAGGAAGAATGGAAAAGGATGAGATCCAGGTAATACTCGAAAAACAAAGAAAGTTCTTTGATTCAGGGAAAACACTCGACATTAAATACAGGCTTGAAAATCTCAGGAAGCTCAGGACACTTATCCTGCAGCATGAGGAGGAGATAATTGAAGCCATCGGGAAGGATTTTCACAAGCCCAGGCTTGAAACAATAGGGACAGAGACAAGGCTGGTGGTTTCTGAACTTAACCATTTCATAAAAAACCTGAGAAGATGGTCCTCCGGGAAAAGAGTCCTTACACCTCTGATGCATTTCCCAGCTTCGAGCTATATAATACCTCAGCCTTACGGCCAGGTACTGGTAATGTCTCCATGGAACTTCCCTTTCCTTCTCTCGATGATCCCGGTTATAGGAGCCCTCGCAGCAGGGAACTGCGTGATCCTGAAAGTCTCCCGCAAAGCTTCAAATGCAATGCATATTATAAGTAGGATCCTTGGCTCCCTTCCCGGGGAACATGTGAGTATGGTACCCGGGGATCATACAACAAGCGATATGCTCCTTGATCACAAATTCGATTATATCTTTTTTACCGGGAGCACCGAAGTCGGTAAGAAGGTAATGAAGAAGGCAGCTGAAAACCTGATACCGATCACACTTGAACTCGGTGGAAAGAGCCCCTGTGTTGTTGCAGCCGACGCCTCCCTGGAGCTTGCCGCAAAAAGGATAGCCTGGGGGAAATTCATCAACGCCGGCCAGACATGCATAGCACCAGATTACCTGCTTGTTGACAACCATGTAAGGGACAGATTCATGGAGCTTATTGTAAATGAAGTGAATTCATTCTATGGAAAGAATCCGGAAGAAAGCCCTGACTACTGCAGGATAATCAATTCCTCGAAAGCAGGAAGGTTGGAATCTTTCATGAAAAAGGGAAGAATAGTCACCGGCGGACAAACAAACAGGGAAAAATGCTACGTTGCTCCCACCATAATCACTGATATCAGACCTGATGATCCGGTGATGTCGGAAGAGATCTTTGGTCCGGTGCTTCCGGTTATTTCATTCGACGACTTCATGGAGGTATATGAGATAATCGGAAGGAATCCCAAGCCGCTTGCCGCATATATATTTACACGAACAGGGAAGCTGGCACGCGAGTTCCTTTCTAAGACGCAGAGCGGCACTGCTGCCATCAACGATACAGTAATGCAGATCGCCTCTTCGAGGCTGCCATTCGGCGGTATTGGTCCCAGCGGCTTAGGAAGGTATCACGGCAGGAAGTCGTTCGAGACATTCTCCAACATGAGGTCGGTGCTGAAAAAGTCGAATCTCCTTGAACTGCCTGTCAAGTATCCTCCATACACGAAACTGAAGGAAAGAATAATCAAACTTGTGCTAAGATGAGGAACAAATTCATGCTGTTCATCTTTCTGCTGGCAGCTTCCGGCTGCAGTAAAAAGGAATATGTTATAGGCATGGGTGAGAAGCTCCATCACCGGAAGTTCGATTACTCTGTTACAGACCTGATAGTCACCAGATTCCTGAAACACGATGCAGATACGCTTCGTGCGAAAGGGATGTTCTATATTGTTAAGCTCAAGGTGGAAAACAACTCCATGAAGAGGCCACATAAGTGGGACAGCTCCATAGTCTATATAACTGATGAAAGAGCGGGCAACTTTGATCCTGTCCCGGATGCCAGTCAATTTTTCTGCAGATCAAAGAATCTGAAGGTTAATGAAGAATATATCACCGTGGCAGGATCAACGGATTCAACGTACCTGGCCTTCGACCTGCCTTTCAATGTTACAATGCCATATCTTAAGGTCAGAGGGAAAATGCTTCCGGGTGATATTTTTGACGGAGCCCTTTTCAGAAGAGTAAGGATAAAACTATATTAGCGGTTGTCTTTCTCGATAAGTGGTTATATTGATGTGAATAAAATCCGATACTCATTCCCTGTGTTGATTCTCACATGACAAAAATCTCCCGTATATTTTTTGCAGCGATTGTAGGAGCTATGGCAGCAGGCACCTCCTGCCTTCGTGAGAGTGAATACCCGCGGGAGGTGCAGGAGAGGATAAGCAGCGTGGAGAACAACCTTACCGGATGGACGGCTACAAGACGTTACCCGCGACGGTCGCTGCAGCAGCGGATGGCGTTCTACAACATCAAGGGTCTTAGCATAGCAGTCATCAATAATTACAGGATTGAATGGGCAAAAGGGTACGGGTGGGCCGACATTGATGAGAATCGTCTTGTAACGGAGAATACACTTTTCCAGGCAGCTTCCATCAGCAAGGCGCTCAACGGCATGGGAATCCTGAAACTTGTCCAGGACGGAAAGCTGACCCTTGACTCTGATATTAATGAATACCTGAAATCGTGGAAATTTCCTTACGATGAAATCTCCGGCGGCCGCAAGATAACTCTTGCATCTTTGCTCAGCCATACAGCAGGAGTCGGGATTCACGGATTTCCAGGCTATGAACCGACTGACACGATCCCGACGCTTATCCAGATACTTGACGGACTCAGCCCTGCGAACACAAGCCCGGTCCGTTCCCTTGACATGCCTGGTGCAAAAGTAGGATACTCCGGAGGGGGGATCACAATTACAGAGCAGATTGTTGAAGACGCAACCGGCAGTAAATATGACGAATACATGAAGAAGTATGTTCTTAAACCACTGGCGATGCGCAACAGTTTCTTCACGCAGCCTCCTCCCGGAAAATACCGGAACATGCTGGCCACGGGATATTATATAACCGGAGAAGAGGTGAAGGGCAAGTATCATATCTATCCCGAGAAGGCTGCTGCAGGATTATGGACAACACCTGCAGACCTGTGTCTTTTCCTCATTGAAATACAGCTTTCCTACCTTGGAAGGTCGGAAAAAGTGCTTAAACCGGAAATGACAAGGCTTATGGTGACACCCGTAATGCAGGATGCTGCGCTGGGAGTTTTTGTCTCCAGGAGGGATAGCATAATCTACTTCTCACACAATGGAGGGAATGCAGGGTTCAGCTGCCAGGCGACAGCATGTCTCACCGACGGCAGCGGTGTTGTGGTCATGACCAATTCCGACAACGGATCTATCCTGGATGAGATAGTCAACAGCGTGGCCTTAACGTACAGGTGGAAGAATTACCTACCACTTCCCGATCGCAGGATGCGTCCCATAGGCACCAGGCCCTGAAAAGCGCTGTCAGGCGAATATCAGTATCAGCAGCTGAGCAACAAAGATCCTGAGAAACATTACCAGCGGATAAACTGCAGCATAGGCAACCGCAGGAGCTTCGCTTCTTGCTATGCTTCCGGCAAATGCAAGCGCAGGCGGGTCAGTCATGCTTCCCGCCAGAAGCCCGCAAAGCTCGAGATAGTTCCTCTTAAGGAAGAGCCTGGCAAAGAACCCGGTGATAAGCAGGGGAAGAAGGGTGATCACTGCACCGTATCCCATCCAGGCAAATCCTTCACCCGAGACCAGGGCAGGTATAAACTTCTCTCCGGAGGTCAGCCCGACGCTGGCAAGGAAAAGAACGATGCCTATTTCACGCAGCATGAGATTGGCCGATGGTGTTGCGTATGAAACAAGGTGAAGCTTGTAGCCATAGCGGCTGAGAAGGATGGCCACTATAAGCGGTCCTCCTGCAAGTCCTAGCTTAATGGGGTGCACAACACCCGGAAACCGGAAGGGGATGCTTCCAAGAAGCACTCCGAAAAGGATGCCGATAAAAATAGGGATTATATTAGGCTCATCGAGACGCCGGATAGAGTTACCGAGCTCGGAAGTCACTTTCGCAATCGAGTTTTCTTCACCCACAACGGTGAGCTTGTCACCTATCTGCAGTCTCAGGTCGGGGGTTGCAACCAGCTCAAGACCAGACCTGTACACCCTGGTAATGTTAATATTATACCTTGTCCGCAGCTTCAGGGCTCCGAGTTTCTTCCCGAAAACTTCCTTATTGGTCACGAGCAGGCGTCTTGAGACAAGAGCTCCTCCCCTGGCAGCAAGGTCCATCTCGCTCAGCACTCCTATTCTTTCAGTGATCATTGGCACATTTCCCCTGCGGGCCACCACCAGAATGACATCCTTAATGCCGATCACAGTATCGGGACCTGCAGTCATCAGTTCGCCGTTATGGAGGATCCTTGAAACGACCATCCCCAGGCCTGTCATCCTTGTCATTTCGCGGATTGTCTTACCTGAAAGGTCCGGGTTGGTGACAACTATGCTGACCCTTTCCGGAAGAGACTCTGCCGGATGCTGAGCCTTTTCATAGAGATCCAGTTCGTCCTTTACACCTATCCTTAGCGTAGATCTTATGATAAGCATTGCAAGTATGATTCCAAGGACACCAAAAGGATAAGCCACAGCATAGCCGAGTCCTATCTGTGGAACTTCGCCTCCCTCAGACACCTGGATAAGAGCCTGCTGGGCCGCTCCCAGCCCGGGGGTATTTGTTACGGCACCCGACATAACCCCTACCAGCATGGGGATTGAAGTTTTCGTGATATAGTGAAGGATAACTGTTGTAGCTGCTCCCAGTAGTACTATCATCATTGCCAGCATGTTAAGGGTCAGTCCTCC
>JALONU010000223.1 GCA_025454775.1 Bacteroidales bacterium
CTTCAGCATAAAGGCTGAAGTTCCTCTCTGCAGGATCCATGTCAGAAAAACAGATGGCGCAGGCATCACCCTTACCCTGTGGGAAAGGAACGATACAGTTACCGGCATGAGCGACAGCGACAGATTATGGGGAAAAACTGATGCCAGGGATGATCTTTTCATCCTGAGGTATTTCGACATAGATCCGATTCTCAAGAAGCGATCCTATTTCTTCCCGGAATAGAGTATCAGGACCCATAACATGTACTGTGAAATCGCTCGAAAATCAATTTATTTACCCCATCCCCAGCCTTGCTCTGCCGAAGCGGCTACGCGAAGGCGAGGGGGGAGTAAATTGATTTTCTTCGCTCCCCTTGGGGACGGGGTAGACGAAGAACCGGAGCGAAGCGGAGCTCGACGAAGTCAAAATCAATGATGCCAACTGTGTGATTCCTGATACTCATAATTTTTATTTGAGGGATAATATTTTTTTTGTAATATTGATATTCGGGAATTAACCGAGAATTATGGCTTAAACGGCTCATAATTAATGAAATGTACAAAGTGTTCTGCATATAAAACAACTTAAAAACCTCGCAATATGAAATTTGTTGTGTCCAGCACCGAGCTTCTTGGCCATCTGCAAGCCATCAGCAGGGTAATAAGCTCAAAGAATACGCTCCCCATTCTTGACAATTTTCTGTTCAATCTCAGCGGAAACGACCTCGAGATAACTGCATCCGACCTTGAGTCAACGCTCATTACCAGGATGAAACTGGAGAATACCCAGGGAGACGGGATGATAGCCCTTCCGGCAAGGATTCTGCTCGACACCCTCAAGGAATTCTCAGCCCAGCCGCTGACATTTGATATCAACCCCGACACGATGGCGGTTGTCATCAGCTCTGAGAATGGAAAGTTCAATGTGATGGGGCAGAACGGGATCGACTTCCCGGCTCTCCCGGCTATAAAGAAGGACAAGAAATTCTCATTCACGATAAATGCCGATGTGATGCTCGCCGGCATAAACAAAACACTCTTTGCAACAGCCGACGACGAACTACGCCCGGTGATGGGAGGGATATTCATCGAAGCATCAACCGACAGGATAACCTTCGTTGCTTCTGATGCCCACAAGCTGGTAAGGTACCAGAGAAGCGACGCACATGCCGACGACAATGCTTCATTTATACTGCCCAAGAAGCCGGCATCCCTCCTCAGGAATATATTGCCGAGGGAAGAAGGCCCCTTCAAGGTCGAGTTCGACGACAAGAACGCATTCTTCAACCTGAACGAATACAAGGTGGTATGCAGGCTCGTGGAAGGAAACTACCCCAATTACAATTCGGTCATCCCCAAGAATAACCCGAGGAAAATAACCATCGACAGGGTGGAATTCTACAATACCCTGAAGAGAGTTTCAGTATTCTCGAACCAGGCAAGCAACCTGGTGAAACTGCAGCTCAAGGGCAACCAGGTAATGGTTTCAGCACAGGATATCGACTTTTCCATTTCTGCATATGAAAGGATCAAATGCCAGTATGAGGGAGAGGAGATGGAGATCGGTTTCAAATCGGTTTTCCTCCTCGAGATACTGGCCAATATAGCTTCACAGGATGTTATGATCGAGCTTGCGGATCCGACCAGGGCAGGACTTTTCCTGCCGGCTGAATCGGAAAATGAAGCCGAGGACCTGCTGATGCTGCTCATGCCGATGATGATAAATGCCTGATTTTGGAACTTAAGCTCAAGCGTCCGATAGTATTCCTCGACCTCGAGACAACCGGTGTCAATGTTGCGTCAGACCGTATTGTGGAGATATCGTTGCTGAAGATCTCCCCGAACGGTAAGGAACAATGGATGACTACCCTGGTAAATCCTGAAATGCCGATCCCTCCCAAGGTAACTGCACTGCACGGGATATCTGATGCTGATGTGGCTAAAGCGCCGGCTTTCAGGGAAATAGCCAAGAACCTTGCTTCGTTCCTCGAAGGCTGCGACCTTGCCGGCTATAACGCCGTAAGGTTCGATATACCGGTGCTCGCCGAAGAGTTCCTGAGAACTGATATCGACTTCAACTTCAGGAAAAGGAGATATGTCGACGTGCAGGTCATCTTCCATAAGAAGGAGCAGAGAACGCTTTCCGCAGCCTACCAGTTCTATTGCAGGAAGGAACTTGAAAATGCCCACAGCGCCGAGGCAGATACTGCTGCAACATACGAGATACTGAAGTCGCAGCTCGACATGTACACCGACCTGGAGAACGATGTTGAAAAGCTCGCCAACTTCAGCTCCTTTGGAAACAATGTTGATTTTGCAGGCAGGATAATCCTTGACGAGAACGGTGTGGAAGTATTCAATTTCGGCAAGCATAAGGGAAAGTCCGTTGAACAGGTATTTAGTGAAGAGCCTTCATATTATTCATGGATGATGAACGGCGATTTCCCCCTCTATACCAAGAAAGTGCTCACGGAAATTAAACTCCGGGCTTTCGGAAATAAATAACCGGCTCATGAAAATAATATGCATAGGTCTTAACTACCGGAAGCATGCAACCGAGCTTGGCAGGCCTCTGCCCTCAGAACCGGTTGTTTTCCTGAAACCCGATTCGTCCATACTGAAGAACAACAAACCTTTCTTCCTGCCGGGATTCTCTTCGATGATCCACTACGAAGTTGAAGTTGTGGTTAAGATAGGAAAGCTTGGTAAAGGCATTGCGGAGAAGTATGCTCACCGTTACTATGATGAGCTGACGGTTGGCATCGATATCACAGCCAGAGATATACAGAACCGATGCTCGGCGGCAGGACTGCCCTGGGAACTGTCAAAATGCTTTGACGGCTCTGCACCCCTGGGACGGTTTGTCCCTGTTTCTTCTGCAGGAGATGTGGGTAATCTCGACTTCAGGCTTGAAATAAACGGAAGGATGGTACAACATGGAAATACATCAGATATGATCTTCGGTATCGATCATATTGTTTCGTACGTGTCGCAGTATTTCACCCTCAAAACAGGAGATCTTATCTTTACCGGAACACCGTCAGGTGTAGGGCCTCTGCGTAAAAACGACAACCTTGTTGCATGGCTGGGAAGCGAACCGCTGCTTGACATGATGATAAGGTAATTCGCAGCATTGGTCCTGCTCACGGAACGTTAAAAATCCTTAATAACTCTTTTAACATATCCCTTCGTGCCTGAACGAATAATATTTTATTATCTTTCATGCCGTTCTCAGGTATAATCAAACATTATATGCGATGAAGAAAAACAAGGAAACCAGAAGAGATTTCATCAGGAAATCGGCAGGAGCTGCAGCCCTGCTCTCAATGCCGACAATCATTTCGGCGGGCTCCCTTGGCTCAGCCGACAAGGTAAGGGTGGCTGTCCTCGGGGTAAACGGCAGAGGTACCAGCCACATATCAGGTTTTATGTCACTGCCCGATGCTGAAGTTGTATGTCTCTGTGATCCTGACCTTAACATTCTTGGAAAACGTGCTGCTGAATTCGAGAAGAAATATGGCAAGAAGGTAGATCAGCAGCAGGATCTGAGGAAGGTCTTTGAGAATAAGTCGATTGATGCGGTGAGTATCGCAACACCCAACCACTGGCACTCACTTGCGACCATCTGGGCATGCCAGGCTGGCAAGGATGTTTATGTGGAGAAACCCGGATCGCATAATATTCATGAAGGAAGAAAAATGGTTTGACTATGATCTCTGGACAGGTCCGGCTGCTATGCTGCCGTATTCGGAGGACTGGGTCCACTACAACTGGCACTGGCAGTGGAACTATGGCTGCGGCGACGTTGGCAACCAGGGCATACACGAAACCGACCTCTGCATGTGGGGACTTAATGTCGGTTTGCCTGAGGTCATTACGGCAGGGGGCGGAAAATTCATCTTCGACGATGCCAAGGAAACCCCTGAGGTGCTGGCAACAACTTATTATTACCCCAGGGAAAAGAAAATTATCGAGTTCGAAGTAAGGCCATGGATTACGAACCAGGAGAACGGAGTTGATGTAGGTAACATTTTCTACGGAAGTGAAGGCTACCTGGTGGTCTATAATTACGACAGGTATGAGTCGTTCCTTGGAAGGAACAAGAAACCCGGCCCTTCAAAAAGGGAAGGAGGCGACCATTATGCCAACTTCATTAAGGCTGTTCGTGCACACGATAAGTCGATACTCAATGCACCAGTGGAAACAGCACATCTTTCTTCAGGACTTGCACATCTTGGGAACATTGCTTACCGTACAGGC
Organism: Bacteroidales bacterium; assembly: GCA_025454775.1. Lineage (GTDB taxonomy): Bacteria > Bacteroidota > Bacteroidia > Bacteroidales > VadinHA17 > LD21. The sequence continues at coordinate 4,240 of JALONU010000223.1, forward strand.
CGCACTTTATATTTCGATCCTGTGAATGAAAAATTCGTTAAGGACAAGGAAGCCGATAAATACCTTACCCGGCCGCCTCGCAAGCCTTTTGTCGTTCCTGATGTTGTTTAGGGAACCTCTTGTGTTTTATATTAGAAAAAATTAATAAAGTAGTAGTCATGGCAAATTTTGGAGTTACCGAAATAGTTCTTATCCTTCTTGTTGTGGTACTTCTGTTCGGCGGGCGCAAAATTCCCGAACTCATGAAGGGCCTCGGCAGTGGCATTAAGGAATTCAAGAAAGCTTCCAGAGCTGAAGACGAGCCGGCAAAATTCAAGGCTGAAGACAGGTAAGATGATAACCGGGGTGGCGCATAATACTGGCACCACCTCATATTTCATCAGTAAGGTGGAAAAGCGGTGCCTTCCGGTGCCGCGTTGCCTGTTCGTACGAATAGGCTATTTCTATCAGCACCGGCTCGCTCCACGCTCGTCCGAAAAAGGTGATCCCTACAGGAAGGTCATCGACAAATCCCATAGGTACGGAAATTGCCGGATAACCTGATATAGCAGCGAGGGAAGAACTTCCTCCGACAAAATGATCACCGTTTAAGAGGTCTGTCTTCCATGCAGGGGAGCCGGTAGGAGCTATAATGGCATCAAGCCTGTTGGAATTCATTATCTTGTCTATCCCCTCATCCCTGGTTGCTCTCCTGCATTTTTCAAGCATCGACAGGTATTCCGGTGAGTTAAGGTCTCCCTTACTGTCAGCTTCGATAAGGATTTTCTGATCGAAATACCTCATTTCAACAGTGTCCTTTTTATTGAATTCAATGAGCTCTTTAATGTTCCTGACAGGTGCCTTATCTGCGAGACTGGCAAGATACCTGTTCAGCCCGTCCTTGAATTCATACAGCAGCACCTGGAATTCTGCACTCTCATATTCCTTCTTTGAAGGGGCATCAACTTCAATCAGCTCTGCCCCGATTGCAGCCATTTCTCTTATTGCACGGAACATCAGGGTATCGACCTTATCGGAATAGCCGCCTGCATTCTTCAGGATACCGATCCGCTTTCCATTCAGCCCGTCGGCTTTCAGGAATTTTGTATAATCGGTCTGATATTTCTCTTCAGAGGCCATGGTTTTGTCGTCGGAGGGATCTATTCCCGTCATTGCACCAAGGCAGATTGCTGCATCCCCGACAGTTCTGGCAATTGGTCCGGGTGTATCCTGCGTATAAGAAATAGGTATTATTCCTGTTCTGCTCAGGAGTCCTACGGTAGGCTTGATCCCTACTACCCCATTGGCGTTTGACGGACAGACAATTGAACCATCAGTTTCAGTTCCTATGGCTGCCATGCAAAGGTTCGCAGCCACGGCAACCGCTGATCCTGAGCTGGATCCGCAGGGATTCCTGTCAAGGACATAGGGGTTGCGCGTATGTCCTCCGACTCCGCTCCATCCGCTTGATGAGACATATGCCCTGAAATTTGCCCATTCGCTCAGGTTTGCCTTGGCTATAATGACAGCACCTGCCTCGCGGAGCTTTTTCACAATATAACTGTCATTTGCTGCATATGAATTCCTCAGTACCGTCGCTCCTGCAGTTGTAGGCATTTTATCGCCAGTGTCGATATTGTCCTTAAGAATGACCGGCACACCATGGAGAGGTCCTCTGAATTTCCCTTCAGCAATCTCTTTATCGAGTTCTTCAGCGATCAGCAGCGCATCAGGATTGATCTGTATTATAGAATTCAGTTCCGGACCGGTCTTGTCGATTGCGGCAATTCTGTCAAGGTATGCTGTAACCACATCAACAACAGAATAATCATTGTTTCGATAACCCTGCTGCAGTTCCTGGATTGTCATCTCGATAAGCCATCGATTAAGGTCATCGCTGGTGTTAATCCCTTTCGGCGAGGTACATTCCGACATGCTCATCACCGGTATAACCAGGAATACAATTATCCTGAATGAAAGCTTTTTCATACCATTGAAAGTTTCTTCAATTTGCTCGTGCTTATCATGTAAAAGTATTATAATTCAGCGATTTTAATATATTTGTTTGAAGTAACATACCGCGAAAGGATGAGGAATATTTATCTGGCATTATATAATATGATGATGGAAAGCAGCGGTTTGGTTCTTGCAACGGTCGCCTGGAGCATGGGATCCACCCCTCAGAAGGCCGGAAGCTCAGCTATATTCCGGAACGGGAAACTTCTATCTGGAACTGTGGGAGGAGGTGTTGCAGAGGGCAGGGTTATGGAGCAGGCGGGGATATGTTCCGTTACGGGCAGATCTAAATACCTGCATCTTGTACTTAACAGCGATATTTCCGACACCGGGGAGGCAATTTGCGGAGGTGAAATAGACGTTCTTGTAGATGCAAACCCTGTCATGCATCGGAAAGTTTACGAGGAGATCAGCAATACCCTGACAAAAAGGGAGCCGGGAGTACTGGTCACAATAGTTGATGAGGTTTCTGCTGAAGATGTTAGTGTGAATCGTTACTGGATAACCCACCGCAGTTCATCATCGCTTCCGGTTGAAATTCATGACAGAATAGCAGCCGAAGCTTACCGGATAATTGGCAATCCGGATCACAGCAGCTTTTATATGCCGGATCTTTCCCTGCCGGGAGAGAGATCTTCACAGATGGTTTTCCTGGAACCTGTTTTACCCTTACCGAGACTTGTAATTGCCGGCGCAGGGCATGTAGGAAAAGCCTTATCCCATATTGGCAGGCTGCTCGAATTTGAGGTGACCGTTGTCGACGACAGGAGTGAATATGCAAATGCCTCCAATCTGCCTGATGCGGATAATATAATTGTAAGAAATGTAGGAAAGGCTCTGTCTGAGATTGAAAAAGACAAGGACACATACATAGTAATTGTTACCCGGGGACATAAGGATGATGCTGAAGCATTGAAGCCCTGCATTGGTTCCGGGGCATTCTATACCGGGATGATCGGAAGCAGGACCAAGATAGCCAAAATGAGAACGGAATTCCTCTCAAAGGGATGGGCAACCGAAGAAGAGTGGGAAAAAATACATGCTCCGATCGGGATCGACATCAATTCCGTTACAGTGGAAGAAATTGCCGTCAGCATAGCGGCAGAGTTGATTAAGGTCAGGAACAAGGCGTAAATATGAACGAGCTCTGGTCCATAATACTTGCTGCAGGTGAGTCGAAAAGGATGGGATCACCAAAGATGCTGCTTCCCTTTGGCAGGACGACGATAATTGAGACAGTTATTGAAAATGTAATGAACTCTCAGGCAGGAGATTGCATGGTAGTGCTTGGTGCAGAAAGCGCTTCAATAATCCGGGTCATCTCAGCATGGCCTGTAAAATATTGCATCAATGATGATTACAGGAAAGGTATGCTTTCATCTGTAATTTGCGGCTTCCGAGCCCTTCCGGAAAGCTTCAGCGCCGCACTGGTGTTCCCTGCTGACCAGCCATTGATAAAACCCCGGTCAATCGATATGGTAATATCGGCATTCAGGGAGTCGGGAAGGGGCATAGTTATACCTGTTCATGAGGGACGAAGAGGACATCCGCTTCTGGTGAGCAGCAGATACAGGGATGAGATATACAGGCTTCCGGAGAGTGAGGGACTGAGGGCACTGGCCGGTATGTTCCCCGGAGATGTGATTGAGATTGAAACCGGTACTGACGACATCCTTAAAGACCTGGATAATCAGGAAGAATACAGGAAAGAATTCAATAAACATAAACGATATGGAGGAGACAATTAGCTTTATTCTGAACGGAAAGAAAACCGAGCTAAAGACAGATCCCAATCAGACTCTTGTCTGGGTGATCAGGAATGTGCTCGGCCTGACCGGTACCAAATGGGGCTGCGGGAATGGTTTCTGCGGAGCCTGTACGGTCCTGGTAGATGATGAACCTGTCCGCTCGTGCCAGGTGCCTGTAAGCGATGTGGCAGGGAAAAGAGTGGTTACTATCGAAGGCCTTGAGAGCAAGGGAAAACTGCATCCTGTGCAGAAGGCATTCATTGACCATGAAGCTCTCCAGTGCGGATTCTGCACCCCTGGAATGATACTGACTACGGTTGC
>JALONU010000224.1 GCA_025454775.1 Bacteroidales bacterium
AACCTCTGCATCACCTGGTAATGACCGTCGCCCCTGACAACCTGGTGCAGGCCTGCATAGGGAGTGCAGAATTCGGTATAGTTCACTTCCTCGACCCCTGCGGCATTCTTCTTCCTTGTGTCGAAATCATAGGAACCGCAGAAATAATCTTCTGTCCCGGTCCCGCATATTGTCGGGAATTTTGAATCGCCGTCGATGAAGAACTTTATTTCTCCCTCTCCCCACCATCCGTTATTATGAACTTCCCATGCCATGTAGACGCCCACATAGTGTCCCTTTCCCTTCACTCCGTCAATTATCGTATAATCTGAGTTCACGGAGGGATCCTGCCGGCGCCACTGGGCATGAAAGGCATTGCCCAGTAGCAGTTGAAAGCGCTTCCCGGGTTCACGCAGATTGCCAGCGAGGAAAGCTGTGCATAGCTTCCCCATCCCATTGCAAAAAAGTCGCCTACCGGACATTCAACAGATGGTTCTGCTTCGCCGTCCCAGTACATCCTGAGAATGTTGTAGCGCCAGTTTCCCGAAGGTGTCATCCATATATGCTGGATTGCCCCCGGTCCTTCTATATTTGCCAGTGTGAAGGTCTCTCCGGGCTTTATCCTGATGTAGGGATTTACTTTCCAGCCCTGTCCCAGGTCGCGGGCTGCGTTGAAGGCATTTGCCACGTTGGGTTTGTCCTTGTCGGCAGGATCGGCCATTCCTCCCCTGCCTTTCTCTCCCGTAAAATTCTCGGGACTTATCGACCGGGTTTTTGCATCGGAAAGCCTGTACAGGTTACCCATGTTCATCTCAAGCCCGTTGAATTTGTTTTGTGAGAAAGCCGCTACGGATAATGCTGCGGCCAGCAGAATTGCAATGAAACTTTTCTTCATCTTGGGTGGTTTATTAAGTTATGTGATAATGTGTCAGATTACCCTGAAGTTTTCATAGAATGTGTTAATGCCGAGATATTTTTTCAGGAAGGTCTTCCCCTTGTATTTCAGGGGAAGCTTGTTGAAGGAAATGTCGTGATCGAAATCCCAGTTTTTTCTCCTGATGTGATCAGCCATAACGGCAGGATGAGTTCCTTCAAAGCGCCTGAGTGCATCGATCGATGAATAGTCGAAAGCATCCTGCCCCCGGCTTACCTCCTGTATCCACCTGATATCCTCGTAATATGTGGAAGCATTGCGGATTTTCTCCATCATCACTTCAGGTTTCTTTACCCATCCGTAATGATAAACATATGCATCAAGCGGCTTCACATTAAGCTTAAGGCTGTCGCCCTTCCGGAAACCCTGTGCGTCGCGGTACGACCAGATCGATTTGTTGTTCCTTATAATTCTGATCTCATTCCTGTACCATCTTTGCGAGATGCCAACATAATCGTATGAACCGTAGAAGTGGAGATACTTGAAAAGAAGCCCGTCAACTCTGAGGTCATCCTTCCATTTCAGCATGCCTTCCCTTATAATGTCGAGGTATTTTTCATGAACAACTTCATCGCCCTGGATATAGAATGCCCAGTCGGAATCCTCAGGGACCTCACTGAATGCCTTGTTTGTTTCCGATGCAAACACCTTTCCTCCTCTTTTCATTTCAGGAGAGTCATCCCATACTGTATTGACTATCTTTATTTTATCAGCATCAATTGAATTTATCAGGCCTTTCGTGTCATCCTCAGAATTTCCCACAGCCACTACAAAATCGTCGCAAAGGGGAAGTATTGACCTGATGGCTTCAACAACAGGATAATCAAACTTTACTGCATTTTTTATAAAGGTGAAACCGGTGACTTTCATTGAGAGGATAATTTAACACAACCAGCCAGGCCATTCAAATTTATGCAAAAAGATACTATAATTGAATAAAAACTCACGTTTAAGGACACAATTATCAAACTTAAATAATCTTAAAATTGTTAATATGACAGTGGTTTTCATTAAGAGTGATGAGTAAACTGTTATTTTTGAACCAGATAAAACAGAAATACATGAAAATAAGAATCTCCTTAACGATATTTGTGATTGCAGCCTTATTTGCGGCAGGATGCTCCTCAGGCAAAATGGCATCTTCTGGGAAATCCAAACCTCAGGTTAAGAATATAATTCTATTCATAGGTGACGGAATGGGAACCGCACAGGTTTATGCAGCAATGAGCATTGCAAGTGAACCTCTTGTACTCGAGTCCTTTCCATATTCAGGTTTCAGCAATACATGGTCGGCCAGTCATTATGTAACAGATTCCGGTGCCGGAGGGACAGCAATTGCTGCAGGCATCAAGACTACGAACGGCATGATAGGGACGGCTCCTGATTCATCAGCGGTACCCTCAATAACAGAGATAGTGAAGTCTGAAGGACTTGCAACAGGAATACTGAGCACGAGTGCTGTAACTCATGCCACACCGGCATCATTTGTTGCCCACAATGCCGGCAGGGGAAACTATGAAGACATAGCAGTTGACTTCCTTAAAGGAACTGCCGACATCTTCATAGGCGGAGGAGAGGATCACTTTCGCAACCGGGAAGATGGAAAGGACCTTGCGGTTCCGCTTAAGGAGCAGGGTTACGATGTAGTATATACTCTGGATGACCTCAGAAAATCTTCTTCACCAAAGATAGCCGGGCTTCTGGCAAAAGAACATATGCCAACGGCAGCCGAGGGCAGGATGGGCATACTGGCCGAAATGACAAGGAAAACCATCGAAATCCTCAGCAAGGATGAGGACGGATTTTTTATGATGGTCGAAGGTTCGATGATAGACTGGGGAGGACATGCAAAAGACTTCAACTATACTGCGTCAGAAGTGATAGACCTCGACATGGCAGTGAAAGTGGCTAAGGAATTCGCTGAAAAGGACGGAAAAACCCTTGTCGTGGTAACAGCCGACCATGAAACGGGAGGCCTGACACTCCCGGGCGGAAACAGAGACCAGAAGAAGGTGGTCTCCAGCTTTATACCCTCAGGAGCCCATACAGCCGTGATGGTCCCGATATTCTCGTATGGTCCCGGAGCCGAAAAATTCTCAGGAATACATGACAACACGTTCTTTATGAACCAGTTCCTGGAATTACTGAATATTAAGAGGTAGAGATACCAGGTTCTTGAAGCAACCGATCCGTTCAATATTAATCCCTGCTCTTGCCTTAATGGCATTTGCAGCCGGTGAAAAGTGTTATCCACAGGGTTCTGAAAAAACCATTGTGCGGGGGATCGTCACCGATGCCCTCAACGGGGAACCGCTTCCCTATGTTTCAGTATATCTCAGGGGAACAGCCATCGGCACACTTACAGACCAGAAAGGAAAATACCTTATTGAGACTTCTGCCCGGGAGAACATCCTCGTCTTTTCCTTCGTGGGATACCAGACCGAAAACAGGACCATCTCGCAGGGGAAGGAGCAGACCCTGAATATCAGGCTTGCACTGTCGTCAGTGACTCTCGATGAGGTTATAATAAAACCCGTCAGGAAGAACTACAGGAACAGGGATAATCCTGCCGTGGAGCTTATCAGCAGGGTGATAGCACACAAGGATTCGAACAGGCAGGAAAGCTTCGACTACCTGCAATACAGGAAGTATGAAAAGATACAGTTTGCACTGAGCAACGTCAACGAAAGGTTTGCCTCCTCGGGGAAATCAGGCAAATTCGGGTTTCTGTTTGAAAACATCGATACAACCAGGCGGGTCGGGAACAATATACTGCCCGTTTTTATAAAGGAAACCCTTTCTGAACATTATTTCAGGAAAAACCCTGCAGCAGTAAAGGATATCGTAACTGCCGACAAAACCATAAACCTCGATGAATATATCGACAAGAGGGGAGTAACTGCCTACCTCAACTATCTCTACCAGGAGGTAAACATTTACGACAACGAGATCCTGTTCCTTACAAGCAAGTTCCTGAGTCCACTAGCTGAAAGCGCACCGCTGTTTTACAGGTATTACATCGTTGATACCCTCCCGCTTGAAGATATGAGATGCATAAGGCTCTTTTTTGAGCCGAGAAACAAAACCGATTTCCTCTTCCATGGTAACATCTATGTAACCCTCGACAGTGCATTTGCGGTGAAGCGGATCGACATGGGCATAAATGAGAATATCAACATCGACTGGATCCAGGATATCATCATCATGCAGGAATTTGACAAGTCGGAGGATAGGGGGTGGCTTCTGGCAAAAGAGGAAATATCCCTTGACGTGGGAGTGACAAAAACCTCAATGGGAGTATATGGCCAGAGAACAACATTTTTCAGGGATTATAAAATCAATGAACCGATAAGTGACATCATATTCAGGGGTCCGGAGAAGCTTGAAAAAATAGAGCCCGGCTCCCTCTCCACCGAATACTGGGATAAAAACCGCTTTGTACCCCTGACAGCAAATGAACTAAGGATCTACAGCACAATTGATTCACTCAGGGACCTGCCTGCGTTCAAAAGAAGAATGAATTTTGTGCTCTTCCTTACATCGGGTTACCTCGATCTCGGCAAGATCGAATTCGGTCCGTCGAGCAGCTTCTACAGCTATAACAGGGTCGAAGGACAGAGATTCAGGCTGGGACTACGCACTTCAACGGACCTGAGCAAGAAATTAGTCATTGAAGGATATGGGGCAATAGGCCTGAAAGACAGGGAGTTCAAGTATTCCGGGTCTGCAACCTGGTCCTTCACACCCAGATCAATCTATGAGTTCCCTGTTAAATCACTGAAGGTTAGTTACATGAAGGATATCCGGATACCTGGCCAGGAACTTGCCCTGATCCAGTCCGACAACATCTTCTTCTCCCTGAAAAGAGGTGTAAGTGATAAATTCCTTCTTAACAACACTTTCAGGATAGAGCACCTTAATGAATTTGAAAATCATTTTTCCTACCTGCTTGGTTACAGCTTTACAAGGCAGCTTCCCAGGGGTGATCTCTCGTTCAACACACTGGGTTACGGGAATGAGACCGGAGCTGTTGATCACCTCGACATATCGGAGCTTTATCTCAACCTCCGCTACGCACCCGGCGAAACATTCTACGAAGGGAAGGTCTGGAGAACCTCCTACCCGAGTCTTAAGCCTGTCCTGAACCTGAAGATCGCCGGAGGATCCGGTTTCATCCGCAACGATTTTGAATACCTGCGT
>JALONU010000225.1 GCA_025454775.1 Bacteroidales bacterium
TGGTAGTGTATTTCGTGCTCAGGCTGACCTCGAGGTTTGAGCGCATCCTCGGGCAGGGAGGGCTGGCTATACTGAAAAAGGTGTTCGGCGTCATACTTCTTGCAATTGCCATAAAGCTTTTCCTTACCAACACCGGGATCGCCCTTCCAAATGCGAGATGATATTATCATTTATACCGATGGTGCCTCATCGGGCAATCCCGGACCGGGAGGCTACGGCGTGGTGCTTAAGTCAGGGGCTCACAGGCTTGAGAAATCGGAGGGATTCAGGCTCACGACAAACAACCGCATGGAGCTCCTGGCCGTGATAGTCGGGCTGGAAGCCCTGAAGAAGCCCGGCAGCAATGTGACTGTATACACGGACTCCAAATATGTTGCCGACGCGGTCGAAAAAGGCTGGGTATTCCAGTGGGAGTCAAAACATTTTAAAAAGAAAAAGAACCCCGACCTGTGGATAAGGTTTCTTGATATCTACAGGAAACACAAGGTGAAGTTTGTCTGGATCAAAGGCCATAATAATGATCCTGAAAATGAACTGTGCGACATGATGGCGGTCGAGGCTTCCAGGAGCAGGGTCCTCCTGGAAGATGAAGGATATATTCCTGAAGCAGAGGAAAATGATTTATTCTGATAGTTCAGCCGGGGAAAAATGTTTTTGCTTTTATAAAATTATGGTGCAATTTTGTAAAAACGCCAGCGGATGCAAAAACTCTACATCGAGAAAACTGACCTCACCCCTGAAATACATCTTTCTCCCGATGAAAAGATCTTCAGGATAAGCGGAGTATCCTCCCCGGAGGATGTAAGAGCTCTTTACTACCCTGTAATTGAATGGATAAACAGCTTCGTTGATAATATCCTTGAGGGCGCCATCCGGATTTACGGAAAGGAATCTCCGTTAAATTTCCATGTTGATCTTTCATATTTCAATTCCTCCTCAGCCAAATTTCTTTTTGACATTTTCACAGAGCTTAAAAGACTCAAGGAAGCCGGGATACCCGTAGTGGTTGAATGGTATTACGAACCCGAAGATACCGACATGAGGGAGGCAGGTTCTGACATTGCTGAACTTGTTGAGATGGATTTCACCTATATCGCCGCAAAAAAGTAACCTCAATGAAAGGCCAGAAGGAACTATATGAGCTTTTAGACAGGCTTGGCATTTCCTTTGAATACCACGAACACCCTCCCCTGGCTACCATCAGCGATGCTATAGTCCACTGGAAGGATTACAATTCAGGAAGATGCAAGAACATCTTCTTCAGGAACCATAAGGGGAACCGGCATTACCTAGTGATCCTGGAGCATCTGAGGCAGCTCGACATCCACGATCTTGAGAAAAGGCTTAAGCAGGGTAAGCTCACCTTTGCTTCCGACAGGAGGCTGAAGGAACATTTAGGGCTGGAACCGGGAGCAGTGTCGCCTTTCGGACTCATAAACGACAAAACCGGGAACGTCCATCTTTTCATAGACGAAGAGCTTCAGAATTGTGAAAGACTGGCTTTTCACCCCAACGACAACAGTGCCACACTGGTTATTTCAAAAGCTGATTTCCTGAAGTTCCTCAACCATACCGGGAACGGCTATGAGTTTATCAGGCTTTATGATTAAAGTGTTGTGCTTCTGATTATTTCTTCTTTAAACCCGGGTATGCAGGCATTTTCCAGGGCTCCTCAGGTTCATATTTGCTCATTACTGCCCAGCGGATGCCTCTTTTCTGGATCTCCAGGGCCTCCGCCACCTTGAAGTCGGCAGCTACATGACCTAGCGATGAGTAGAAAACCCGCCCCTTCCCATAGACTTTTTTCCAGGCAACAGGCATAACGGTTCCTCCTATCCAGTTTGCATACTTGTCGGGGAATGTCGTGGTAGCCAGCACTTTAACGTTCGGGTCAACATGCATGTAGTACTGCTCCGAATGCATGGCGAAGTCTGTCAGTCCTTTTGTCACCGGATCTTTCTTGTCGGTGATCTGAACGGTATAATCGACCACTCCTCCCGGGTGAGCCACCCATTGTCCTCCAACCATAAACTGATACTCTGTGTTGTTCCTGAAGGAATCTCCCAGTCCGCCATGCCATCCGGCCAGCCCGACCCCGCTTTTAACGGCTTCTTCAAGAGCTCTCTCCTGCGCACCGGTGATCGTCCCCATGGTCCAGGCCTGAATTATAAGGTCAAAATCCTTTTTCAGGTCGAAATTAATGTATGAGTCCAGTGTGTTTGTAACAGTCACTGAAGCCCCCTCTGATTCGAGCCATGGAACAAATATATCCCTGCATTTGTCAGGTTCATGTCCCATCCACCCTCCCCATACATAAAGGATCTTTTTGCCTTTCAGGGGAGAGGTTTCCTGGGCTGATGCATTGACGGACAATATCATAAGGGCAGTCAGCACTGCCGCACCAAGTGTAATAGTTTTAAGCTTCATAGTCTGTATTGAATTTATGCTAATATAATTATTTTAAAGATTATCTCATTTTTCTCAGGGGTAAAGCATGGCTTCCGGGGTCATTAGAACACGGTGTGCTCTGGAGTTAGCAATTCTAATTTAAATTGATTCTAAACAAGGAATCCCCTGCATCAAAAAACAGATTAATCCGTCCTTATGCTGAAAACAAACCATAACTGAACTTTTACATGAAAAGAATTCTTACAGCAATCCTTACACTGACAGTGATCTTCTCATCTGCCTTTGGACAGACCTCCGACAAAAAGAGGTATAAGGCAGTGAGGATTTCGGAGGTGCCTGTCATCAACGGGGCGCTCGACGAAGCTGTATGGAAAACTGCGGAATGGATTGACGATTTCACACAGAATGAGCCCTATAACGGGCAGAAGCCGTCGCAGAGGACCGAATTTGCTATTCTCTTCGACGATGACAATATCTATGTAGGCCTGAAGAACTTTGACACGCACCCCGACAGCATCACCAACAGGCTGACCCGGCGCGACAATGCCGACGGAGACCTTTCAGGCGTGCTTTTCGACAGTTTCCACGACCTTCGCACTGCATTTCTCTTCGGGGTGGCTTCTTCGGGCGTGAAATACGACATTATGTTCACGGAAGACGGTCAGAATGAAGATGAATCCTGGGATCCAAACTGGTGGGTGAAAACATCAATCAACGATGAAGGGTGGATAGCCGAGATGAAGATCCCCCTGAGCCAGGTAAGGTTTGACAAAATCTCCGGAGATGTGTGGGGACTTAATGTTGCCAGGATCATATATAGAAGAAATGAAACAGACTTCTGGCAGCACATAGCCAGGGACGCTCCAGGATTTGTTCATCTTTTCGGCGAGCTCGAAGGTCTTGACGGTATTAAACCAAGAAAAATATTTGATGTCACTCCTTATGGCGTCGCAAAAATGGAGACCTTCAAAAAGGAAGCGGGGAACCCATTCAAATTCATGCAAAATGGCCGGAGATATGGATTTAACGCGGGGCTGGATGCTAAGATCGGTATCACGAACAACATGACAATGGACCTTTCCGTAAATCCTGATTTTGGTCAGGTTGAAGCCGACCCCTCGCAGGTCAACCTGACGGCTTATGAAACTTATTTCTCTGAAAAAAGACCCTTTTTTATCGAGGGAAACAATATCACAAACTTCAACATAGGACTGGGAGACGGAAACCAGGGTAATGATAATCTATTCTATTCCAGGAGAATAGGTCGTCAGCCCGTGGGTTATCCGAACCTCGAATCCGGATGGTATGCCGACATTCCCACATCAACAACAATACTCGGGGCAGCCAAGCTTACAGGAAAAACAAAGAATGGATTATCACTGGGATTTGTAGAGGCAGTAACAGCAGGAGAAGTTGCGACCATCGATACCGCAGGAGGAAGGATGAAGGAGCTCGTGGAGCCCCTTACAAACTTCTTCCTCGGAAGGGTTCAGCGCGATTTCAAAGACGGCAACACGATCGTCGGAGGCATCTTCACAAGCACCAACAGGGATCTGGATGCCAATCTCTGGCAATCGGATGTTGATGCCCGCATGAGCGATTACCTTCACGAAGCGGCCTACTCGGGAGGCATAGATTTCACGCAGTTCTTCAAGGATAAAAGCTGGTCATTCAACCTGAATACGGCATTCAGCCTGGTTACAGGATCGAAGGAAGCAATTGAACGCACACAGCTCTCCTCCGCACGGTACTATCAGCGGCCTGATAACGACTACACGAAATTCGATCCGAACCGGACCTCCCTGTTCGGATCAGGAGGAAGAATGCAGGTCACAAAGAACGACGGACACCTTAACCTGCTTGCGTGCATAAAATGGAAAACTCCTGGATTCGAAATAAACGACCTCGGGTACATGCAGCAGGCCGACCAGGTGCTTTCGGTGCTGTGGGCAGGTTATAATGTATGGGATCCAAAGGGAATATACCGCCAGTGGAACATCAATGGTGATATCTATGTGGTAAACAATTTCGGGGGGGATTTCCTGGCGAAGGGCTTCGAATGGAACGGCAGCATGGGATTTAAAAACTACTGGAGCGCATGGACAGGAGGAAACCTCGATTTCGGGGGAGTCTCGACCGACAATCTGAGGGGCGGCCCGAAAATGAGATACCCCGGCAGCATCAACTTGCGAATGGGATTCAATACCGATTACCGAAAGAAACTGGTATTCAATTTCTTTGTCAACGGGGCAAGCGGTTTCGAAGACAGCTACAGCAGGACTTATTCAGAAATCGACATCAGCTACAAACCCATAAACTCCCTTTCAGTAAGCGTAGGACCGTCATACAGCAATTCCTACAGCGACCTTCAATATGTCACCAAAACAGGAT
>JALONU010000226.1 GCA_025454775.1 Bacteroidales bacterium
TACGGCAATCGCTGATTATGAAATGGATCCCGAGCTTATGGCAGTTCCGGGATTTGCCGACTCGGTGAAAGCCGGGTTAATGGATCTTCCGGTAATGTCTCTTGTTACCGACAGGAACAATCTCTTCTCAAAGAGCCAGGATCCTGCCACCGGCGGTATTTATATTTATACCGGACCCCCGCTGACGAATACCACCAACGGACTGGGCTACGGGTGGGAGAGACCTGTGTCTTTCGAATACTTTGATGCCTCAGGATCAGTTTCCTTTCAGGCCGACTGTGCACTGGAGATACAGGGAAACCATGGCAGGAGGCCTGAAAAATGCCCAAAACATTCCTTCCGGTTAACCTTTAAAAGTGCATTCGGTCCCCCTAAACTGGTGTTTCCATTGTTCGGCCCTGACGCCGATTCAATTCATAATACCGTCATCCTGCGCGCCGGATTCGGAAATACCTGGGTTCACTGGAGTACCAGTGAGAGGTCTATGGCTCAATATCTCAGGGACCGGTGGACCAAGGATGCACATCTTAATATGGGTCACTTTGCCAGTCATGGCTTTTTTGTTAATCTTTTCATAAACGGACTGTACTGGGGAGTTTACAACCCATCTGAAAGGCTCGACAGGGAATTTGCGGCCATGTATCTTGGCGGGAACGAGGAGGATTATGATGTTATAAAGGATTATGCACAGGTAGCTGATGGAAACATCAACGCCTGGAACACTGCAATGTCCCTGGCTAATTCGGGCCTTTCGACAGATGAAGCCTACCAGAGGATACAGGGAAACCTGCCTGACGGAACCAGGAACCCGAACGGTGAGGCAATGGTGGATGTGGTAAATCTTGCCGACTATATGCTTCTGCATTTTTACGGAGGGAACTGGGACTGGGATCATCATAACTGGGTGGCAATAAGGAACAGGGTTGACCCGGGAACAGGATTCAGGTTCTTCGCCTGGGACGGTGAGCACATGATCGAAGGTGTTGATGCCAATATCCTGAACGAAAACAACAACAACTGCCCGAGCCGTATATTCCAGAAACTCAGGGAGAATGCGGACTTTAAAAGACTTTTTGCCGACAGGGTTCAGAAGCATTGCTTTGGCGATGGCGCACTTACGGCAGAAAACACGCTGGAGACCTGGTTGCTAAGGGCAGGAGAGATCGGTAAGTCAATTCATGCAGAGTCGGCAAGGTGGGGAGATTACCGGAGGGATGTCCATTCGTGGCAGACAGGACCCTATGAACTCTATACCAAGGAGACACACTGGCTGCCGCAGATGAACTACATTGTGAACGACTATTTCCCTCAGCGCACAGAAAAGTTTATTCAAAGCCTCAGGACTGCAGGGCTGTTCCCTGCGATCGACGGGCCTGAGTTTAAAACCAGCGTCAATCCCGGAAAAGATGGTTATATTCCGAAAGATACCAGGCTGGAAATGAGCGCCTCTGAGGGTGATATCTATTACACTACTGACGGCAGCGACCCGGTAGTGTGGAAACCGGTTCCGGTCATTTCCCAGACGGCAAAAAAATATACCTCACCGCTTACCCTGGCTCAATCTGCCCATGTCAAGGCGAGGTGCTTCTCAGGCAGCATATGGAGCGCCGCCACGGAAGAATATTATATGATCCCCTCCGAGCTTTATAATATCAAGGTCACCGAGGTGCATTATCATCCCCTCAACATGGGGATTGACGATAACCAGGAGTACGAATTCATTGAGCTTAAGAACGTTGGTACATCCATGCTAAACCTCAGGGGATTCAGGTTCACAGATGGAATTGATTATGTTTTTTACGACGATACCCCGATTAAGCCGCAGGAATTCATAGTGCTCGCTTCGAACGGAAGAAGCTTCAGGGACAGGTACGGTTTCTGGCCGGATGCGACTTACGACGGACAGCTCGACAATTCAGGAGAACGCATAGTGCTTGTCTCCGCGGCAGGTGATACAATCTGTTCCTTTGAATATGGCGACGGTTCCGACTGGCCTGAAAGCCCTGATGGGGATGGCAACTCCCTGGTTCCTGTGGAATATAATCCGGCAGACAGTCAGGATAGTCCTGAGCTATGGAGGGCTTCTCATAAAACCGGAGGTTCTCCAGGAACAGACGACAAGCTATATTCGGATGGAAAGTCATCAGGACTGCTGACCCTGTATCCGAATTATCCCAACCCGTTTACAACCGAAACAGCTATTAAATACCGGATTGAGGCCCCGGCGCGTGTAACTGTTATAATCATTGATGCCTCCGGAAGGCAGATCGCCGTCCTTGAGGACAGGGATAAACTGACAGGTACATACAGCATCTTCTGGGATGGAAGCAACTCTTCGAAGGCAGCTGCAGACGCAGGGCTTTATTTCGTCAGGATAAAGGCCACCAATAAGCTCGAATCTGTTATCCTTAACTCGAAGATATTAAAGATCAGATAGATATTATTTCTTCCTGACCCCGCTTGTACGTCTGGTGATCATTTCAATTATGAAGCGTGGAATCAGCGGAAGGATGATCACAATGATCTTGTTGAAAAACCCCGGTATACAAACTGCTTTTCCCCTGAAAAGAGCTTGGATGCCGGCCCTGGCCACCGTCTGCGGATTCTTCATCAGGCCGAGCTTCTTCAGGAAGGAAACATTGATATTCCCTGTACTGTAAAGCGATGTATCGGTTGCACCCGGCATAAGGCATGTGACCCTGACATTATCAAGCATCATCTCACTTCTGAAAGCACGGGTAAAGTGCCTCATATATGCCTTCGTGGGGGCGTACAGTGATATTCCAGGATACGGCATCATCGCCGTAATGGAGGAGAGATTGAGAATATATCCCCGATGCTTCTTCGCCATCTGCTCTCCGAAAAGCCTGCAGAGCAGGGTGGGAGTGAGGATGTGCAGGGTCAGAATGCTTTTTACTGTTTCATAATCAGCTTTTGTGACCTCCGAGAAGAAGAACATACCTGCATCATTTACAAGCACTTCGATATCCAGGTCATTGTCCTGGCAGAACCTGAGGAGCTGCATCGCAGAATCTTCCTGAGTAAGGTCTTTATCTACTGTAACAACACTTATAGAGTATGTTTTTTCGAGAGTTTCCTTTAGATTCCTGAGCTGATCATTCTGGTTGCTGACAGCCACAATATAGTAGCCTCTGCGTGCGAGCTCTTCCGATATATGCCAGCCGATACCGGAAGAGGCACCTGTGACAAGTGCATATTTCCGGGCGTCATTCATTCTTTGGCATCATATCCCTGACTCTCTGACTGATGGTTTCGTCGTTCATGATGCAGGCTGCCTGGCGGCTGTACATCACGGCAATACAGTAGTTGCAGGTGTCACATTCCGAACGACTTAACTCGCTGTCGCGTAGTTTATTGACGAAGTCGGTATCCTTGATCAGTGCTCTCGCGAGAGCAACCAGTTCGAAACCTCTGCCGAGGACCTCGTCGATCTTTTCCTTCGAGAGCAATCCCCCTACATATACAAGGGGAAGCTTCAGCTCCTGCCTGAAACGGATGGCATCACCGAGGAAATATCCCTCGGAGAAAGGCACTTCTTTTACCAGCATGACGCCGACAAGGCGTACAAAGAAGCTCATGAGCCTGTTCTCGATGTAGTGGGCGAATACCTGGATAGGCATTTTACCATGCATCACATACATGGGCGCCTTGCTCACGAAACCCCCGCTCAGCACCAGAGCATCGGCTCCTGCGTTCTCGAGCATCCTTGCAATTTCGATGCACTCGTCGATGCCGGTGCCGGTCCTGAAACCATCGCGCATGTTCGTTTTTACGAGCACCGCCATGTCGTTTCGGGCAGCCTTCTTCACTTCGTCCATTACCATGAGCATGAACCTGGCCCTGTTCTGCAGGGAACCTCCGAATGAATCACGCCTGTGGTTTGTATATGGAGAGATGAACTGGCTAATTAAATATCCGTGTCCGGCATGAACTTCCACGGCATCGAATCCTGCCTCGCGCGCAAGGTTTACCGCATTCCCGAATGACTTCACAACAGACTGGATATCAGAGCTGTTCATCCGGTGAGTGAAGGTAGGAACATACAGGTTTATTCCGTACGACGGAGCTATGGGAAGCCTTCCGGCATAGGACCTCCTGGACATGTTACCGCAATGACCGATCTGGATCGAGCAGGCTGCACCTTCATTGTGAACAGCATCGGTGATCCTCCTGAGTCCGGGAACCACAGCGCGGTTGAGCAGCAGCTGATGAGGGAATGAAAGTCCTGATCGTTCGACTGCAGCATATGCGACGGTTGTCATGCCGATTCCTCCGGCAGCAACATCCCTGTGGTATCTGAACAGATCTTCTGACGGAAGGTTCCCCGGGCACATCCCTTCGAATGCCGCAGCACGGATTGTCCGGTTGCGAAGTGTCACGGGACCAATTCTGAAAGGAGTGAAGAGAGTTCTGTCCGGCAGATTCATCATTACAGTTGAATTTGGAGGATATCAAATTTAATATTTTTCATATCTTAATGCTCTTTTCCAAGGGAAAATGAAAAAGCATTTCTGTGCCCAGTCAGGAGCCTCATATTCTGCATAATCATGTATATAGTAAACACACTTGAACACAGATCCTTTGGTCCATTTGCCTCGGCGACAGGTTTATCAATGTTTGTTATAGGAGCTGTACTTGCATTCTTTCACATGTCGTTAATTATCCTGGTTGTTATCGGCGCGTTGATCGCCTTCACATCCACGCGCACCATCATAGACACGGAGAAAAGAAGGGTCCGGCATTATATCAGGGTTAACCAGCCAATGGATATTAAATACCTGGATATCAGGATATTTCTCTTCGATGCCGGAAATAATAAGATTATGCCGCTGAAATCAGTTTTGTCCGGAGAGTCCGAACAGGATCAACTGAAAGAAATGGCTTCGTTACTGGGTCTGTCTGAAAATTTCTCTGCATAATAA
>JALONU010000053.1 GCA_025454775.1 Bacteroidales bacterium
ATTATCCAGGGTAAGTCTCGCTGCTCTCCAGACTGAATCAATATTTGTACTTGAAATATGACAGCCCAAATAATTAAAAGAGTCAAAATCAGATGGATATTTGTAAAAATCAATCTCTGAGACTGTATTTGTTGACAGATAATCGACCGGAGATACATCCAATGTAGTTAGATCGAGATCTATCTCAAATTTCGAAATTTTAGGATTCTGAATTAATTGTAAACCAACAGAACCATGGAAATCTTTAAATCTTGGCCCCTCTATAAATACACCAGAAGAGATATTGTTAAACGCAGACTTGCCAGTATTAATGGACTTAGTATCACCCCCAAAGTCCGAAATACCGGAAGGAAATTCCAGGTTATCTTTAATAATACTTGTTGAAGGATTCCTGAAATCGGGTATGATATATGGAGGGTATGTATCTTCTGGTTCTTCATTTGAAGGTTTCATCTCACTGCAGGAAGATGTCAAAACTATAATGCATAGAATTATTCTAATCTGACATTTGATTTGAGAATATAGTGTGGATTTCATTTTGTGTATTTAATTTGTAAGTAATTTACAACAAATTCACTTAACATCAAGTCTGCCTTTAACAAAAAAATAGCTTATCGGTTGAAGAATGAAATCGGGGACGTTGAATATACATTTTAAACAGACTTTCAGCCATTTTCTCAAATCCATATCTCAGACTAATATTCAAATTGAATTATTACCATAGAATGATTTGTCTGCTGATTTTTATGGTGAGTGATGTAATTCCTACAAGATCCTTTAATATTACCCCTAGCTGTCTCAATTAATGATTACAACCGACCATCAGATATGGAAAAAGCTGTCAAGCCTGTTACCCTTTTTAAGGCGGTAGTGATAGAAGAAGAAGATAAGGGAAACGGGCAGGATTGAAGCGGCAACTATAAGGGACCACCGGAGGTCTGTTGAAGCTGCTGTGTAACGATCGAGCGATATCTCTATGATAATACACAATCCCGACAGTATCACAAGCGCTGAAGCAAGGATGTTTAGTCCCCTGAAACGGGCAGCTTTGTAAAGTGTGATGACAGCCGCGACCGATAAGAACCCTGCAAGCGTGACAGGCAGACCTACGGGGAGAAACCATTTCATGGCGTCTCCCAGAAGGGCAATGGAGAACAAGGCCGCCAGTATGGTGAGCATCACTAACGGGAAAAACACGAACGGCCTCTTGTAAACAAAAAGATACAGTGTAATTATGATCCATGCTGCAATTATCGAAACATCAGATATAGGGGACCACTGCAGGTTTTTCCTGATCAACAGATCGATGATTGTACAAACAGCTATTCCTGAGAATGCCAGAATCCCAATAAGCTCCCATAAATACTTCCTGTTCTCCTTTTTCTGAAGCTTAATGATCCCCGAGGGAGAATTGTTCGTGATTACATCCCGGCCGGCTTTTTCCGCAGGATCCCTTCCGCATAAGGGACAAAGGCCTGTCCCGTCATCAAGTTCAACTCCGCAATTGATACATATTATCATGGCACATGATTTTAATCGTTACCTGTAATTCTGACACGGATGCCGGCCTCGCTGAGATGCATCAGTATAAGTCGTTCAAGTTCATGCGATTGTGTGACATTGCAAAAACATATCCTGAGTGTGTTCTTAAATGAGACAAGCGCACAGTTCACCCTGACATTGAGATTTGGCGGCGGCGGGACCAGCTCAAAAGAAGAGACCATATCCGCCATTTCAGCAGGCAGATCGACCATTCCAAGGTTGGTTACTATGCCCGACCAGCGCCTGGAGGCCAGCCCTTTATAGACCGAGGCTATTACCATTTTTTTTATGAAAAGCGGCATCAGCCTCACCACCAGAAGCTTTTCCGGACTGACATTTGATGAAAGAAGCCTTGATATCTGCTTCGCGTTCGTGGCAATCTGAAGCTGGTGATGAACAGTATTGAGTATCTCTTCAAAGGTATAAGTACCCAGCCTCAGGTCGATTTCCGGAAGCACGAAAAGAGAAAAATTCCGCATAGTACGGCTTGGGAATATTTTTCTCATGTTTACCGGTACTTCAATCCTCAGGACTTTTCTGCCGGCTTTTCTGCCTTTTTCTTTCTCAGAAAGATAGATCTTCTGGAGGGCAAAATGGTACACAGATACAAAATATTCTGTAACAGTAACCTTGTGTTTTTGTGCCATCCCGCGGATCTCGCTTGCATCAACCTCGGCACGGATCAGCCTTAACCTCGGACTTTTATTCAGCCTGAAAGGCAAATGCCAGGCTTTGACCATCCTGGAAGGAGGGGGCAGTTTCTGGAAGAACCTGTTGTACCCATCCTCAAATTCCTCTTCGGAAACCGGGTCGGAAGGAAGAATTATATTCCCCCGGTCGCTTATTTGTTTCCCTGTGATAGTCAGGTAAGTATAAAGGAGAGACTTCAGGTATTCCAGTGCACCGGCTCCGTCGGTAAGGATATGAACGAACTCCACAGAGATCCTGCTGCCCTTGATTACAATCCTGTATAAGGGCTCACCCTTCCTCCTTGAAGCGAAAGCAGTGCACGGAATTGACTCTTCTGCCTGTATCCTGGGCAGGATGTCGTTAAACTCGAGGAAATGCCAGAAAATGCCGTGCCCCAGTGTGACGTTGAAATAGGGAAACCTCCCTGAGGTAATATCCACAGCTTCCCTGGCGGCAGAATATCGAACCGGCTCCTTCAGTGATGCAGTTATCCTGAACACAGATGTAAGATCGTCTGACATGATGGCCGGGAACAACTTGGCGGCATTGTCAAGCCTGAGCCAGCCTTTTTCCTGTGGAGTTTTTGCCTTAATGGATAATCCCCCGATTTTTATGTAAAGATAAGCTGTTTATCAAAACTACAGGACTGACAGGAACAGGCATGATTTATTCCCTGTTCGCAGCATTAATGTTCCTGAAGAAGTCCCATATCACCTGGCAGGCATCAATATCCCTGCATGTTTTCCCTATAATAAATGCTGGGATATACTGCAGTCCACCCGGCCAGGTGTGACCTCCTCCGTCAATTGAATACAGTATCACCCTTGTCCCCATGATGCAATCTGTGAATTCTTTTCGAATTACCCTGGTGCCGTCTTTAGGATCCAGGTCGGGCAGCTCGGTTACTGCCGCTGCTTCTCGGCACCGGTGTCTTTTTGCCCAGAATCCGACTGATTCATCCACCGAAAGCACCATGCCCAGGTTCAGCTTCCGGATACTGGTGTAGATGATTCCGCCATGGTATGGTACCAGCGGATCGTTGACATTATTGATTGCCAGCACAGAGACAGGTGCCACCGGGAGGCATTCACCATACAACAGGTGTGGTAAGCTCCCGTCAACCGGAGCTATAGCCGCGATCCTGCCCGAAAGCTCACAGGCCAGCCGGTACGACATTATTGCTCCGTTCGACATGCCGGTTATATAAACCCTGCCGGGATCAATGTTGTAGTCCCTGACAAGAGTGTCTATCAATGCAGAGATAAAGCCAACATCATCAATGTTCTGCCTGTGCGCCCGGTCGTTGGCTTCTTCGTCCATCCTGCCGTCATTCCAGTTAAGTTCTATACCGTCGGGATATGCCACAATGAATCCATCCCTGTCGGCGAGCCTGTTGAATCCCTTGCGGGTAACCAGTGCCATCGATTCTCCTGTACCTCCTCTTCCGTGCAGGACTATTACCAGAGGCGGTTTTGAATACCTGTTGTTACCCGGAGGTGAATAAACATGATATTTCCGTTCCAGGTTATCAAACCTGAATGATGCCTTCTGGGCTTTCAGGGCGGAAGCATATAAAACGACAAGAATGACAGCGGAAAGCGCTTTTACCGGCAAGGCCTTTCCCCTGTTGCTGCACTGAACGGATATCTGCTTTGTCATCAGGAGTATTTAAATGCTAAATATAGGGTTAATTATACATTTCGATTTGCACAGGTATATCAGGAAGGCTTCCATGGACTTATTCTGACCGGCAGGTTAGCAACACACCTGTAGGTGGATCCGCATAATTGTTGTACATTTGTAGGGTTATCCAGCTGTCGGATCCTGCACATTGGACTGCTAATCATAAACCTGTCTGATTTTGCACTGTTCTCCTTCAATTCTTCAGGCTGATAATGTATTTGACAGGGAAATTTAAAAATTGACTTTATGGGCAGATCACAGGAAACATACGGAAAAAAGGAAGTAAGAAAAAGAAAAGAGCAAAAGAGGAAGGAGAAGGAACAGAAGAGGGCTAAGAAAAAGACTGAAGGCAGGAAGGACAGCTTTGATGACATGATAGCCTATGTCGATGAATTCGGTATGATCACGGCCACGCCTCCTGATCCTGAAAAACGATCTGTTGTCAATGCAGGAAGCATTGAACTTGATATTGCCAGGAAGAATCTTCAGAATGATCCTGAGATATTTCATAAAGGGGTTGTCACTACCTTCAGCGAGCTCAAAAGATATGGCTTTGTCCGTGACCTGGAATCGCGCGAGAGCTACTTCGTCCACGCGAACAGCCTTGAGGAACCCATTAAGGAAAATGATATAGTTGTCTTCAAGGTCGGTAAGGGCATAAAAGGACCGGCCGCCATCAATGTAAAGCTGTTCAGGGAGTAGGCTGCGGGTCTGATGATCCGGCTTCGCCGGCTTTGGAGGCTTTCTCTGTCAGAAGTCTTTTGGAAATTGCTTCATTTTGTTCCCGGGCCTGCAGATCCCGTTTAAGGGCATAATCCTCCCTTCTCTGTGCAATAGATTCGTCTTTCTCTTTTCTTAAGACCAGAACATCGGTTAGTTTTTTCATATTGTTCGGTTGAGAATCTTTATAACAATTAAATGCCTGAAAGACCGCGGGGGAATTCCGTTAAACAGGATTATTTTACCCTTTTGCTGGTGTTCCGGGCAAGGTACCGGTTTCTGACTTCCTCGATGTCAGTGTCCGGATTAATATAGATTCTGGTACGGTGATCTATTATCACTTCCCTGAGTTTTGATATATCTGGCGACTTGAATACAACCTTTTTTTCTGACATGACGGGATTATTAATAAAAAGTCCCGCTCCTGGGCGGGACAAGAAGTTTTTAAATGATTACAGCAGATAAACTAAGCAAGCCTGACATTTATTGCATTTAATCCTTTTTTTCCCATTGAAACATCAAAGGTCACTTCATCATTCTCCTTGATAACATCCTTTAATCCTGATGAATGCACAAAATACTCCTTTGATGAATTCTCCTCTTTAATGAACCCGAATCCGCGCGACTCATTATAGAATTTTACTGTTCCTTTACTCATTTTATGATTTATTAATTTGGTGCAAGGTAGGCTTTATTTTCGTAATATTTCATTTATTATCAATAAATTAAATATTATTTTCTAATTGGCGGGAATACCTGATCTTTTTACTCAAATTCTTTCGGCACCCCGCAGATCATCCTGAAAACCTTATCGGGGGAGCTGTTCCTGTACTGGTGTTTTTCGTCGGGAAGTACGAGGGCGAAATCTCCCGCTCTTATCTGTTTTTCCTCGCCTTTTTCATTCACAAGAACCCCTTCTCCCTCGATTATGAAGTTCATATGTTCGTAGGGATGGCTGTGATAGGGGGTATTGCCTCCGGGTTCAACCGTAAATACCCGGTAGGAATAAACAGGGACACCGTCGCTGCTTCCCAGCGGAATCTGCTTCCAGGCTCCTTGTGCGCCTGCCATTTCGACTTTTTTCTTTTCTGCCTGGTCGATTGATATAATCTTCATTGCCGTATTGTTTTTGTAAAGCTATGAAATACAACAGATGAAGCAGCCTCTTTGTTCCAAAAAAAACGTAAAAAGGATTGCCGGATTTTATAAATTCTTTATGGTCTTTATCAAATTCTTTATAAAGTTCTGATGAAATGAAACCCATATTTGTCCGCTGTTTGCGCATGCTCAGTTGACAGGTGGATCACGGATATCCTGTTCAAATGAATTGGCAAGATGCTCAGAACTGACTCACATAAAACAATATTGAAACAAACGGGCAGCCTTCTCGTCGTTTTAAGCGTGGTTACTGCTATTCCGGCGATTGTGGCACTGATATATTCCGAATGGTACTCGGCAGGAGGTTTCTTCTTATCGGGGTTAATAATTTTCATGATTGGCTCCGAATTGTCGGGAAGGTTCAGAAAATCAAGCGAACCAGAGTACAAACATGTTCTGATAATAGTGGCATTCGGATGGCTTGCGGTATCATTTTTCGGCGGGTTGCCTTTTTTTCTGATAGCGCATATAACTCCCGGGAATGTTATGAATGAATTCATCCCTGCTGGCGCTTCATACCAGATGTCGAGCCTGGTATATTTTAAGAATCCCCTGCATTGCTTTTTTGAAAGCATGAGTGCCTATACAACCACAGGGCTTTCGATGGCAGTCCATGAACCTTCGATCGGCAAAGGGCTTCTTTTTTACCGCTGCTTTGCACAATGGGTGGGAGGCGCCGGATTTATAGTCACAGCTCTTGCAGTGTTCAGGAACACTTCAGGCCGAAGCGCTATGCTTCTCTATGGGTCTGAATCAACCGGGATCAAATTATTACCCCAGGTCATGAAGACCACCAAGGCGGTCTGGAAGGTTTACATGATAATAACCCTGTTCTCGGCAATTTACCTGATAATCGGCACCTGGCTGATCCTTCCCGATTACCCCTTCAGTGAGAATCTCTTTGATTCGATCAATCATGCCATGGCCGGCCAGTCTACAGGAGGCTTCAGCACCCTCGACGACAGCATTGCAACCTATAAGTCGGCCCGGATGGATATACTTTATCTGCTTCCGATGATACTTGGATCTTTTTCCCTTCCTTTCTTCTACAAGGTGCTGTTCGAGAAGAAAGTCAACCAGTTCTGGAAGGATATCCAGACAAGGTCGCTGATTATAGCATTTGTCGCAGGGAGTGCCATACAGGCTTTATTACTGGTGAACGATGACCTTCTTCCCAATCCTGTAAGGGAGGGAGTTTTTCAGTTTGTAAGTGCAATGTCCACCACGGGCTGGCAGACTTCCAATATTAACAATTGGAACTGGTATTCCATAGTATTTATAGTTGGCACTGCTATGTTCATCGGAGGTGCTTCGGGCGCAACCGTGGGAGGTATTAAAATGATCAGGTTTCTCCTGATCAGGAAAGGTATTTTATGGCAGGTTAACAAGGCCTTCTTCTCAGATAACACCATCAAGGTCGTCAGGTTCAACGGAAAAACATTACTGCCTGCCCAGATGTACGAAGAGTTCACGAAAGCAGCCGTTGTTGCAATAACCTTCTTTATACTGATGATCGGATCGACCCTGTTCTCCTATCTGTTTGTGCATGAAGATTTCAGCTTCACCGCAGCACTTTTTGAGGCAGCGTCGGCTCAGGGTACGGTCGGACTTTCTTCAGGGATAACAGACCCTTCAATGTCACCGGTGGTTGAATCGGTTTATATCTTTCAGATGTGGACTGGCAGGCTGGAGATCATACCTGTTTTTGCAATGATCAGAGCTCTGTTCCTTGGAACATCTCCAAAGATTATTTAATTAACTGTAAAATGGCCTGGAGAATTATTTTTGGGATCCTGATATTCATTACTGCCGGAGCAGGATTGGTACTGGCGGTGAGACTGTTTCTGAAGTCGCTCGATGAAATATTTGGCAGGAGAACTGAATAAAAGGGTCTAATATCTTAAATTTACATTTATCTGTAATATTTATGTTTAATTGAAAGCAGATAAAAAAACGGCATTTCGTGGACTGACTTCACATGTCAGCCAATATCTTGCAGCTGTTGTTGTAGTTGCACTGGTTGTCCTTTTGTGTAAACCCCTTGCCAGCGAACAGGGATATCATATTGTATCATTTATCCTCCTGTTTGCTGTCTCCCTCATGGCAGCTTTTTTTGGCATCGGACCTGTCCTGCTTGCATCTACCCTGAGCGCCCTGGTATGGAACTTCTTCTTTATTCCGCCTCATAACACTTTGATGATCACCGAACCCGAGGACCGGCTCATGTTTGGCTCTTTTTTCATTATTGCGATCCTTAGCGGGGTGCTGACAAACCGAATCCGCAGACAGGAAAAGGTGGCCAGGGAGAAGGAAGAAAGAACCATGGCAGTTTTTGAACTGACCAGGGATCTCTCTGAAGCGAGCGGATCGGAGGAAGTGATTATGGTCGCAAGGAATTCAATCAGAAAATTCTTTCAGGCAGACACATTTTTTTTAATTAAGGGAGAAGGCAGGAGCCTGACGGAGATACCTGGAACAGCTTCGGAAGAAAGCGCTCAGCAAATCGAGATGAGCCTTGCACAGTATGCATTTGAGAACCTGTCAAGGACAGGGAAATATACGGATACTAACAAAGATGCGGCATTAATGTATTACCCGTTAAAGGGGAAAAAGCTTAATCCCGGAGTACTGGTTGCCGATTTTAAATCACCCCTCACAAAAGACAAGGAAGAATTCTGGGACACCTGCGTTACGCAGGTATCAAATGCCCTGGAGCGTGAATTCCTCAGTAAACTTGCCATAAAGGTTAAGCTTCTGGACGAGTCTGACAGATTGTACAAAACATTATTCGCACTTGTATCCCACGAATTCAGGATTCCCATTGCCACTATAATGGGAGCATCCGACACTTTATTAGTCCCCGGTACCACAGATGACAACCGTATAGAGCTAATCAATGAAATATTCAAAGCCTCAGCCAGGTTAAATCACCTTATAGAGAACCTTTTAAACATGTCGAGGCTCGAAAGCGGCAAAATTGCTGTACGGTCCGACTGGTGTGAGATAAACGATCTTTTAAACGGAGTGGTTCAGGTCCTGAAACAGGAACTGGATCAGCATAAACTGGAAGTTGAAATTTCACATGAGATGCCACTGGTGCGACTCGACTTTGGACTTATGGAGCATGTAATTTACAATTTGCTACTGAATTCTTGCCAGTATTCACCGCCTGGATCAATAATCCGGTTTGTGTCTGCATATAATGAAGGATTCCTGATAATTACTATTGAAGACAATGGACCCGGATTTCCCGCGGAAATGCTGGACAGGGTATTCAACAAGTTTTTCCGTGCCAGCCTGAAACCTGGCGGTCTGGGACTTGGCCTTTCGATTGTCAGGGGTATTGTTGAGGCTCATAAGGGTGTTGTTTCGGTTGAAAACAAGAAAGAAGGAGGAGCAAAATTTAAAATTTCCATACCAACCGGGATTCCCGATCTGGAGAAAATAAAACTGGAATGATGGATAAATCTGAAACAATATTGATCGTTGATGATGAGATACAGATCCGCCGTCTGCTTGAGATATCCCTGAAGTCAAACGGTTATGAGACTTTATTTGCATCATCAGGAAGGGAAGGTCTGACAGCTGCTGCAAACTACCATCCCTCACTCATCATACTTGATCTTGGACTCCCCGATATCGACGGTATTGAACTTCTCAGACAGCTAAGGGAATGGTTTGAGAAGCCGATTATCGTCTTATCTGTCAGAAACTCCGAGGAAGATATAGTTTCTGCTCTTGATAAAGGTGCAAATGATTATCTCACAAAACCTTTCAGAACAGGAGAGCTGCTGGCGAGGATCCGCTCGGCAATCAGAATCAGAACTGAAAAAGATGATAATAATGTCCTTGAATTCGGATCACTGTCTGTCGACCTTGCAAATCATGTCGTCAGAAAGGACAAGGAAATAATCAAACTGACCGTTACAGAGTTTTCCCTGCTATCGCTCCTGGCAAAAAACCAGGGACGGGTGGTTACACATCAGTTTCTCCTGAAGGAGATCTGGGGTTATAGCTATCTTGAGCAGACCCAGTACCTGAGAGTCTTCATCGGCCAGCTGAGAAAGAAAATTGAGGATGACCCTTCAAAGCCGGCGTTGTTGATAACCGAATCGGGGATAGGTTACAGGTTCGGCAACTAGATAGCTTATTCAGAAGAGGTGCTCAGGCTTATCCTTTCTCCTGTCATGGTGCTCCTGTAAAATGATCCGTTCTTATAGATGAGCATTTCGGGCGATGGGTTTAACATTATCCCGGTGTCGACACCGATGATCTTGTTATTGAAAAGGGAATTGACACCCTTGTTGACTGTGTGCCCGACAACCACATGTTTTTTACCGTAAAAATTCAGTATTGAGTCTATCCGGCTTTCACAAAAAGTCGTATCTGAAAAATATCCCCTGTACCACAAGGGTCCTGAATCGGAGTTAAGAAAGCATAGCTCTTCGTCTGCCCTGAAAGATGCAGGGTCGAATCCGAGGATATGGTTTGAGAACCTGCGGTTTATCTGCTCCATTGTCAGATATCTTCTGATAAGGTCGGTCGATATCCCTGCATGAATGAATATTATCTGGTCGATCGTTATCATCACAGGCTTCGAACGCAGCCATTTTCCAAGTACTGATCTCTCTGAGAACTCATCATAATACGTTAATCCTGAGATTTTTTCGAATTCTTTGTATTTCTCATTTATGTAGCCCAGCTCCCTGCTCAGAACCAGGAACTCATGGTTGCCCAGCATTACATGAACCTTGCCGCCGGCTTTTTCGGCCTGCTTTTCCAGGGCAAACAGGTGCCAGAGCACCTCGGTGACCCTGTCGCCCCTGTCGAGCATGTCTCCAAGGACTACAAAGTGGCCCTTTCCAAAATTCCATTTCAGGTTTTCGTCGATGATCCCGGATGACTTAAGGAGCTTAAGATATGTGTCGTAGCCTCCGTGGATATCCGATATTACGCCTATGCTGTCGGCGTGGGTGTAACTATGCCTCAGAGCAGGTTTGAGCAGCGATGTTCCCTTAAGGTCATCATATTCAAGGGGAAGCCTGAATTTCCTGTTAAATTCATCAAAATTATCACTGTTGACGATTTTCTGCAGTAACACGCTCTTTTCGATCCAGACAGCCCTGAGTCCCTTTTCGCTGAAAAAAAGATGGGGTCCTTCATTAATAGTGGTGTCAGCTGATTCCGGCAGACAGGCTGCAGACAGACTAATATTAATGAAAAAGCTTAATGACAGGTATATAATTACTTTTTTTACCATAACTTCAGCTTCTGCTCTGATACATTACAACGTAATAAACAAAACATACATTTGATTTGTTTAAAACCAGAGATCAAAAATAAGGCCAGAAATATATTACAAATTATCAAGATGACAACGGCATTCAGGGAACTGAACCTGGGAATATTGAGGAAAATGCTGACAACGGCTGCCTTGACGCTCACCATGTTCCTGACAACATATACTTCTGATGCATCGGAAGTAAAAAGATTATTCACAACCGATGAAATGCTCAGACTTGAACTGAGATCCGATTTCTCGGCTATCCAGAAAGACAGGGATGAAAATCCTGAAAATCACAACGGAGAATTGATATGGTACAACGAGGCAGATGATACGATAAAACTATCGGTGAAATTAATGGTCAGGGGCGCATTCAGGCTGAAACCGGAGAATTGCAGCTTTCCTCCCCTGCATGTGAATTTTAAAAAGAATGAGGTAACAAACACTCCCTTTGAAGGGCAGAACAAGCTTAAGCTGGTTACACCCTGTCAGGGTGAGGAGGATATCATTGACGAGTACCTTGTATACAAACTATATAACGAAGTTACGGAGTTGAGCTTCAGGGTGAGGCTGGTACGGATACTTTATTATGACACGTCACAGGACAAGCCGCTGTTCGAGAAATACAGCTTTTTTATTGAAGACAAGGATGATGTTGCCGCACGGAATAACCTTATAGCAAGAGTAAAGCTTGCCACACCATTCGACATCAATCCTGACAATTACATAAAACTATCACTCTTCCAGTATCTCATCGGCAACAGGGACTGGTTCGTGTCGTCAAGGAAAAACATTGAGTTGTTGCAGACCGGAGAAGATATGGGGGAGATCTATGCTGTTCCCTACGATTTTGACTTTTCTGCGCTTGTCAACGCGGCTTACAGCAAACCCTTGGGGGCGAGCGGGGAGGCAGTGGCTTCCAGAAGGTATTACAAGGGAATCTGTTTCACCGAAGAGCAGTTTAAGGAAGCATTTGAATTCTTTGGGCAGATGAAACCCGTTTTCATGTCCATTATAAACAGCCAGGAGCTTCTGTCCAAAAGCAACCGCAGACATATTCTGAATTACATGAACGAATTCTACGCCATTATCAAGAGCAGGTACCTGTTCAAAGAGAATATCCTCAGCGTCTGCGAAACGAGGAAGGATTATAACCTTCCGGACGAATAGCCGGGAGGCCTTTAAGAATCTACGCCATCCAGACGGTCAGTTTTCGACCGGCGCATTTAATATTTCCAGCCAACATGGAGAGCCTCTTTCTAATTACCACTATATTAGTGCGATATATGCATGATAGTTTTTAATTCATTTTCGAATGAAATTTTCAGATCGTTATAATATTTGATATATTTCGTTATCTTAGAGCCGGCAGGATTCGTATAAATTTAACTTACGGTTAATTATGTTACTTCATCAGCAATTCGTCAGGATGGCAAAAAAGAATGCAGTAAAGCTTGCCATCAGGGATAAGTCCACCGGTAAGGATGTTACTTATTCGCGTGCTCTCATCGGAGCACTGATACTGAGTTCAAAATTCGGGAAATATGAACCAGGCTTCATTGGAATAATGATACCCACTTCGGCAGGCTGTGCGCTCGCCACTGCCGCAGCCCTGATGAGCGGCCGGATCCCTGTAATGATAAACTATTCCACCGGTGCTGAAGCAAATGCGAAATATGCACAGAAGAAATGCAGGTTCAGAACCATCATAACTTCAAAGGCCCTGCTGGAAAAGATCAATTGCCCCCTCATCGACGGAATGGTTCTGATAGAGGACCTCATGGCCGGCGTTACCACTGGAGATAAGCTCAGGGCAGCGCTTAAATCAAAACTTCCCACGGGGATACTTTTTAAGCTTATTCACGGAGGTGAGGAGAATGACACGGCTGTTATATTGTTCACAAGCGGCAGTGAAAAGGATCCCAAGGCTGTGCAGCTGACGCACCGCAACATTGCTTCGAATATTGAAAGTTTCGGTAACTATGTAAACATTACTGAAAATGATATTCTCCTGGCCAACCTGGTGTTTTTCCACGTCTTCGGCCTTACGGTGAATCTCTGGGTTGCCTTCTATTACGGAATGACTATGATTACCTACGCCAATCCTCTTGATTTTCAGACCATAAGCAATATTGCCAGGGATGAGAAGCCGACCATAATGGTCGGCACACCAAGCTTTTTCCGCGGCTACCTCACCAAGTCTGAGCCCGGCGATTTCAAGTCGCTCAGGATAATGGTTGCCGGGGCAGACAAATGTCCTGATGCACTCAGGGAAGGATACATGAAAAAGCATGGCGTAACACTTCTCGAAGGTTACGGAGCCACAGAAACTTCCCCCGTGATTTCGGTCAATTCGCACGAAAACAACAGGCCGGGAAGTACAGGAAAAGTTATCCCCGGTGTAGGGGTGAAAGTTGCAAACCTTGAAACAGGAATCGAATGCGCTGTACGGGAAACCGGAAAGATACTTGTAAGCGGAGACGCTGTAATGAAGGGTTATTATGATGATCCGGAACTCACAGCCGAAGTTCTGACGAACGGATGGTACGACACAGGCGACATGGGTTATTTCGATGAAGAGGGTTACCTCTGGCATGCAGGACGTTTCAAGAGGTTCGCCAAGGTGGGAGGGGAGATGGTTTCGCTTGTCAGGGTGGAGAATGTTCTTGAAAAGATCCTGCCCGAAGGTGTCTCATGCTGTGTGGTAGAGGTGCCTGACGAATCTAGGGGCTCATATATTGTAGCCGCCGTGTCGGGCGAAGTAAATAAGACCCATATCCTTAGGACCCTGATGGAAGAGCTCCCGCAGATAGCGCTGCCGAGGGAATTTATTTTTATAAAGGATCTGCCTATGATGGGCAGCGGGAAAATCGACTTCCGTACTGTCACTGCAATGGTCAGGGAAAAACTGGGAACGACGATTTCTTAAGGAAATCTCTTGCTTATTCACCGGAATTTTGCTTAATTTTATATAAGCAAAAACCCGGGCAATGAATCACTTACCTCCCTTTGTCGACATTCATGTCCATCCCGACCTGAAATCCTTCCTCTCGTCGAACGATGAAATAAGCCGTAACGACTGCTGGAAAGAGCTGAATCTGCCACGGATAGGCCAGAGGATTGATGACATACTCAAAAATATCCTGGAATCACAGAGCAGCCTTGGTCAGCTTAACCTCAAAGAGGGCGCTATCGCCATGCCGGGGCTTTATGCTTTTGAGAAAGCCATGGTAAGAGGGACAATCGAAATACTGTTGCCTCTTCATGTTAACCTGATAGGGATATCAGGATTATTAAGCTTTTTCCGCTGCAGGGGCATTATGGATCATGAACTTATGAGGAGGATCTCATGGCGCAGGACCTGCGGCTTCAACCTTTTCAGCGAGGCTCATACGCATCTTCTGATGTCGATGCCGCTGCCCCCGGGTTATAAGGTACTAAAGAATATCTCGGATTATGATCATTCGAAACTGAACCTTATACTTACTGCCGAAGGAGGACATAACCTGTTTAAAAAGAAGTTTGGCTGCGGGATAAGGAAGCAGGTAAAGAGAAATATAAGGGCATTAAAGGAAGGGAATTACAGATTTCTGTTTTTAGGCCCGGCTCATATTGAACGAAACTCATTCTGCACCCATGCCTACGCAATCAAGATATTGAAGCACAGAGGATTTATTCCCAGAGGAGCCGGGATCACACGGCTTGGGAGATTTGCTATACGAAAGCTTCTTAAAAATCCGGGGCGGATACTCATTGATATCAAGCACATGAGCCTGGAATCGCGAAAGCAGTATTACAGGATGCTGGAGAGAGAGTACAGGAACCGCGACATACCCATTATTGCCTCTCATGTCGGCGTTACCGGGGAATCATATGAAAGGATACAGGTCAAAAGATGCATCAGGCGATGCAGAGTTACTGAAGTCGTGCATATGAAAAAGCTGGGGCATGTAGACGGGACACAGTTCAACCCCTGGTCAATAAATCTCTATGATGAAGAAATTGTAAGAATAGTGGAGTCGAAAGGTCTTATAGGCCTGAGCCTGGACGCACGGATACTTGGTGCGAGACAGAAGAATGATGAAGATCTTACTGAATATTACAGCAACAGGGAATTTATCTGCCCTTCTCCCGAAAGAATACCTGTATCAATGATTAGAAATCCTGAGAATGCAAACAAGGATACTGAGGGTATCCTGGCGGAGATTGCACTTATTGAGAAGAAGCTCAACGAAAAGGAAGAGAAGTTCCTGGACTTAATAAGGAGAATAATAAGACATCCCGGGAGATACAAGGCTATAGAACCTGAGCTCAATACGATTATGAATGAGCTTGAAGATCTTGAAGGATCAAGGATCAGGCTTTCTGAGTTAATGTGTCCGATCGACCTGGATCATCTCTGCAATAATATTATTCACATATTGAAAGTTGGAGGGCAGGATGCCTGGAAATATATCTGCATAGGGTCTGATTTCGACGGACTGGTGGAAGCCGTGAAATGCTGCAGGAATGTAACCCAGTACAATAGTCTTTCTGTGCTCCTGAAAGCAAGACTGCGGGATCTGTCACCCCGTTTTCAATCGCTGCTGCCGGCAAATGACATCAATAGTATTGTCGATGGATTCATGTCGCATAATGCCTATAATTTCCTGCTCAGGAATTTCAACTAAGACCGGTTCCGTCAGCTGGTACTGTGTTTACGGATCTGAGATTATTACCAGTGAACCTTCCTTTTTTCCGGTAGGCAAACTTCATCTTGAAATAAAGCCTTATGGTGTGAAATGATATCAGGAGCAGCCTGTACACG
>JALONU010000054.1 GCA_025454775.1 Bacteroidales bacterium
AATGTTATAAATTCTCGACTTGGTAACCGGCACTTCCTTGGCTGTATATCCTTTGGCGCTGATTACCAGAAACTCAGATGCCTGAGGTATTTCGAACTTGTATTCACCCTTCGCATTCGTATATGCTTCGGCAGCGGTGTCCTTCACTTTTACTGAGGCAAATGCAAGAGGCTGTCCGGCAGCATTCTTGACTGTTCCCTTGATCTCGTTGGGATTGATTCCCTTCTTGACGGAAACGACATATTCCTGAACCCATCCCAGGTTTTTCTTTGTAAGAGCGTTGTTCGGATCAAGGGCAAGGCTCTTTTCATATGCATCAATTGCTCTTCCGAGGATGGAAAGCTTGCCTTCGAGGGTCTTCTCTTCAGCTGCCAGCTTCGATTCAAGCTGTCCAAGACCGTTGTAACCCTTAATCTTGTTATCACGGCTCTTCGGATCAAGATTTACCATCCTGCTGTAATAAGACCTCGAAGCACCTATGTTACCCTTTTCTGAATGATACCAGCCCAGGTACCCGAAGGCTTCCATCATCTCCGAAGAGTTTGCCAATGAGTCCTTTCCGGCTACCTGAAGTACTTTCTCGAACTTTGGTCTTGCAAGTCCCAGTTTATAATCGGGGTCCATTTTTGAGTTAGTCCTCGCGCTCCAGATGTATGCCTCCAGGTAATCAGGGTTTTTGGAGGCAATTACGGTAAAGATAGAATCGGCTGCCTTGAGGTTGTTGCCATTGTAGTATGCACGTCCTATCCTCATCAATGCATTTACATCCGTTTTTGAAGGATCGAGGAGCATGGCCCATGTTTTTGCTGCATCATCATACCTTCTGAAAGTGTAATAGTCTACTGCAAGTTCATTCTTGAGAGCTGCATCCTGCGGTTTCAGCTGAATTGTCTTTTTGAATTCGTTGAAGCCTCTCTCCACCTCTTTCTCCATCCTGTCGACATCTGATTTCATTTTCTCATACTTTGCAGTCATCTCATCCAGGCCGGCTTTGAGTTTTGTCTTCTCAGCAGCAGGAGCGCTGTTATATCTTGATTTGCTTCTTTCAACCTGCTGCCCGAGATTGACAAGCTCGTCAGAAAGCTTGGGAAGATCCTGGTTTTTCTTGATAATGATCCTGGCGGTGTAATGATGATCCTTTGGGTAGATATACTCTGCAGCTGCTGTTTTGAAGAGTTTGTCCATGTATTCGAGTGCCTTGCCGTAATCAGGATTTTTCTTCTCATAATATGAATAACCTGCAAGACGGTTCATATATGCCCTTGAATTATCAACTGCAAGTATCTCCTCGACATTCTTGATGACCTCTTCGTAGTCACCGGCATAGAAGAGTGAGTTTACATACCTGGTTTTTGCGGGAATGTTTCCTGCGGAGAGCTCCAGGTATTTATTGAAATTGGTTTTGGACTGTTCATACCTGCCTGCCATCCAGTATAGCTGTCCCAGTTCGCGGTAAGCCGGTGCATAGTTGGCATCAAGCGAAATTGCTTCCTCGAAAAGCGGTATTGCAGCCTGAAGGTTTTTCCCTCTAACGTAAATGTTCCCGATTTTCATGTTTGCCGTCGGGGATTTGGGATCGTACATTTGTGCCATGTTGTAATTCTTAATGGCATTCGTGCCATCGGGAACAAGAATGTATATGTCACCGGCTATAAGATATATCTCCGGATTCTTCGGATCTATCTTGACTGCCTGCCTTATCAGGGGCAGCGCCTGGGAAGTGTCTGCCTTGCCGTATATTATGTATGATTCTGCAATCTTTGCCAGTGCGAAGGCATAATCCTTGGCCGGCGGTACCATTTTCTTGATGTTCTTGTATGGGAGCAGGAAACTCTTTGCCTTTGCCCTCATAGCCGTTGCAGTGGCATCATCGCCTAAATAGGTTGCTACTTTGGCCAGCCCCACATAGTTCAGGGGATCACTGCCGTTGGCCGAAACTCCTTTCTGGAAGATATCTTTAGCAGCATTTGTAAACTCGGTAAGAGAGTTAGAGATTGTATCCGAATTGTAATCCAGCAGCTTGTTCTCCCCGAGGAAGAAATAATATTTGCTGTTGGCGGGTTCTTTCTGTATCAGCTGGTTAAGCATAGCCTCTGCCTTGTCGTACTGCTCGCTTTTTGTCAGAAGCTGCGCCGAATTGAGATCCTGGGCAAGAATATTGCCTGTCAGGAAGACACCGAATGCCGCGGTCAGAACCAAACCCTTCTTGAATAATGCACGTTTCATAGTTAATCTTTTATTTGAGGTCAAACTTACTAAATTTTACCGTTTTTTAATTATTGTATCCGGACTTTCTCCGTTTTTCATTCTTATCATGTTATTCTTTTTTAACCTGTACAATCCTGATAGGCATCGTTGCAGGCACAAGTCCCATCTTCAGAACTATCTTCGCCCCCTGCTCGGCTGTAGCCCATTGTATGAAGCCTGATCCCAGGCCCTTGAAAGTTTCCCTCGAGATAAGGTATACTTCCCTTGTGAACGGGTAATCTTTTGTAAATATCCATCCCTGGTCAGGCCTGTAGTAGGTTCCGACGTTTGCAAGGGGCTGCGATATCGCAAGGCGGTTGACTTTTTCAAGATAACTTCGGCTCAGGGAATCATCCTTGTCACTTATCCAGTTTGTACTTATGATTCCCAGGGCTTCTGGATTCCTGGAAACATAATCTATCACCTCGGCATTGCTGTTAAGCGCGTAGAAGTTGTAGGGCAGACCGGTCCTGATATCAAAAAGTTCCTTGAAGTACCTGATGCTCCCTGATTTCGTATTGTCGAAAACAACCTTGATCTCCCCGAGTTTCGACTTTGGATTTACCTCTTTCCAGTAGGAGATCTCTCCGAGGAAGATGTCCTTTACCGTCTTGTACTTCATAAGCGTGTCCCTGTTCTCCCTGTTGGTTATCAGGGCAAGAGCGTCGTAGGCAAAGGTTGTCGTCCGTGCGATTATCTGGGAGTCGCGCAGGTACTGTATCTGGTCCTCAGTCAGCTTCCGGGAGGTTACAATGACTTTTACCGAGTCTCTCATGAAATCGTTGATAACATCCACTTCCGGCTTGTAAGTGGTTTTTATTTTGGCATTACCATACAGCTGCGTAAATGTGTACACCTCAGCATCTATCAGCGGCTGGAATGATTCGTCGGCAATTATCCTGATGTTCCCTCTTGTGGGGGTTTCATCAGGGATTTTTGGCCCGCTTGAACATGATGATATCAATGTTGCAGACGCAACAAGCGCAACGTATATAAATTGCATTGAACTGGCAGGTTTCCTGTTTCTGTTTATGATCAACCCGGTTGATGTATGGGATTTAATCCTTTGCATCGCAATAGTAATCAATTTTCCGGTATTTATAACTATGTTCATAGTTAAATTTTTTAGTTGCATTACACTTTTCTTTTGATTACTGCAAAGTGTATGCCAAGGCAATAAGTTTATCCGGTACTTTCTTCAGGTTCCCCTGATTGTTTTCCCCCTGATGATCACTCTTTCTCCTTCCTGAAGAAGGCTTCACGGATCTGCTTGTACGAGACAAAAATCCTGTAAATGCCGAAAAAGAGAAAAGCTGATCCCAGAATCACTCTCATGGCCTTGTCAATCCTGAACACGGTGCGGTCAGCAAAGAACAGCAGGAACAATCCTGTTCCGACGTAGAACACTACCATGAATACTCCGAACATGGCATGAAACTGCTGTAAGATTTTGTTGCCGTCCACGATCTGAATGATTTGCAGGCAAATAAAATAAAAATCACCCTATTTTCAAAAGCATGGGGTAATTATTAAAGGGAAAAATCGTTTTGCCTTGTCTCAGGCAATCAGGAAGGAGCTGTCTCCGTAGCTCAGAAACCTGAATCCGTTCCCAAGGGCATATTTGTAAATCTCTTTCCATTCGCTGCCGGCAAATGCGGCAACAAGCAATAACAGTGTGCTTCCCGGCTGATGAAAATTTGTGATCATACCGTTGATTACCTTGAACCTATAGCCCGGCACAATCATTAAAGTCGTCGAGCCGTGAAGGAACCTTGACCCTTCAGCATTCATTCTTCCGAGCAGGGTAGAGAAAGAATCTTTCAGGGAAATCTCTCCCTTAATGCTATATGGATCCCACTGCCCGAGCCTGAGATCCGGATAACTGCCGGGTTTAGTGCTTATGGACGCTCCCAGCCAGTAAAGGCTTTCCAGGGTTCTGACGCTCGTGGTTCCTACAGCTATTATTCTGTCCCCGAAGCTGATCAGCTTTTCAAGAAGCTCCCGTGTGACGAAGAAATGCTCACAGTGCATTTCATGCTTTTCAATCCCTTCTTTTTTTACTGGCCTGAATGTGCCTGCACCAATGTGAAGAGTGAGTTTCGCACTGCCTATACCTTTATAATTAATGGAAGCCAGCACTTCATCGGTGAAGTGAAGACCTGCTGTTGGAGCAGCTACTGAACCATTGACAGTGGAATAGACAGTCTGGTAACGGATATTGTCCTCAGCTGCATCATCTCTCTTCAGGTAGGGAGGGAGAGGAATGTGACCGGCTGCCTCCGTCATCTCACTGAAGCTCATCTCATTGTTCCACGAAAACCTGATCCTCCAGGCATCACCTTCGGGACAGATCTTCTCAGCCCTCAGACAGACACTCTGCCCGCCTGAAGGAAAACTTGTCTCAATCGAACCGGTTTTCCATTTCTTCAGGTTTCCGATCAGGCATTTCCATTCAACCGGATCCGTTGAACCGAATGACCGTTCGTAATCCGCAGGTGCAAGAGGCTCGAGGCAGAAGATCTCTATCTCAGAACCGGTTTCCTTCCTGAACAGAATACGGGCCCTTATTACTCTCGTATCATTGAACACAAGCAGGGAACCAGGATTAATATACTCTGCAATGTTCCTGAAGACATCCTCACGGATACTTCCTTTATTATATAGCAAAAGCTTCGAAGCATCCCTTTGCACAGCGGGAAACTGTGCTATCCTTTCGCCCGGCAGCTCATAATAGTAATCTGCGATGTCTATCTTCGGAATGTACTCCATAATCTTTATAATTACCCGGTCATTGCGAGGAGTCCCGCCACCACCTTAGCTGAAGCTACGGTGGTCAATGGCGGGAGTCCGAAGCAATCCTCAAACATAACCGGCAACCATCATTAGTCTCCTCCCCGCAAAAATACCCAAGTTTTTCAATCCGGTACTTATTCGTATCTTTGTACCTGCAGCAGGCTGTTCCATCGTCCCGTATCTCGCACAGCGAGGTCGGGAAGGAAAGTCCGGGCAATGCAGAGCACCATCCTTCCTAACGGGAAGATACCCGCGAGGGTATGGTTAGTGTAACAGAAAATAACCGTCCTGACGAAAACTGTGGCAAGGTCCGCCTTCGCCAAGGCTTCGGCGGGCAAGGGTGAAAAGGCGGGGTAAGAGCCCACCGGTTCCTGCGGCGACGCGGGATGCCGTACACCCGATGGATTGAAAGACCATGTATACCGGCGCTAAGGGCTGCTCGTCCGATGCCGGGGGGTAGGTCGTATGATCACGCCAGCAATGTCGTGACTAGATAAATGATGGAACCCGACAGAACCCGGCTTACAGGCCGGCTGCAAATAAAACAGGGACGCAGATCGCGTCCCTGTTGTTTTAATGCCTTTCCAGATTTAAAATATTTATTTCTTCAGCTGGAATACCGAATCATCCATTGGAATGTCAACCTCCACATTAGTATAGGTCTGTACCAACTCCTGGCCCA
Organism: Bacteroidales bacterium; assembly: GCA_025454775.1. GTDB lineage: Bacteria > Bacteroidota > Bacteroidia > Bacteroidales > VadinHA17 > LD21. The sequence continues at coordinate 5,723 of JALONU010000054.1, forward strand.
TTACCGACGTGGTTGTCTTCATCGGAAGGAACAGGCCGTTAATGTCCTTATAGTCAGTAGGGTAGGAGTCAGCGACCACCGTCTGGCCCTCTGCATTCATTGTCACTGAGGTCTTTACAAGAAGTGAGGAGGACTTATCGATGAAAAGATCAATGACCATTCCCGGTTCCACGGTTGCCTTTATCTTGTGGGCCGGACTCCCGTTGACAGATTCTTCCCCGGCAAGAGCCAGCTGTCCGTTCTTCAGGTAAGTCTCAAGGTAATTGCTGAACATATTGTTCCGCTGAATGCTTTTTACGTCCTGTGAACTCATCTCGACAGGTTCGGTGCCGCCGGTCATGGGATTGATAGTGTATCCCTTTGTCCCGTCAAATGCCTGCACCATCAGCTGTCCGTTGAAATTCACAACTGATTTCACCTTGTCGGGATTCTTCATCCAGACTTCAACAGGCATTTCCATGCCCATCATCGACATATTGCCAGTGATCTTTATGGTTTTAAGATTCTTAACCTTGTCAAGTTTATTGGCAGCAGTATATTTTTTAACGATATCATCAAGAGACTGGGCTCCGACGACAGATACTGCAAGAAGACATGTCAATGCTAAAAATAACTTTTTCATAAAATTTAAATTTGGTTTAATTTGAAAATGAATTTATCGTTCTTCTTAAAGCAACGAGCTTTGTTAATAGATTTTCCATCCCGGCCAGGTTCAGCATATTGGCTCCGTCCGATTTTGCATTTGCCGGATCGGGATGCGTCTCAATGAATATTCCGTCGGCCCCGACACTTATTGCTGCCTTTCCTATCGTTTCTATCATCTCCGGCATACCACCGGAAACTCCTGAATCCTGGTTTGGCTGCTGAAGCGAATGTGTTATATCCATTATAACAGGAATCCCTATTTTCCTCATTACCGGGATATTCCTGAAATCGACAACTATGTCCTGGTAACCGAACATGTTGCCTCGGTCGGTGACCATTATATTATTATTGCCTGAATCCCTTACCTTGTCAACTGCAAACTTCATCGATGCCCCCGAAAGAAACTGCCCCTTCTTGATGTTTACCCACTTACCAGTCTTCGCGGCTGCAATAAGCAGATCCGTCTGCCTGCAGAGAAATGCAGGTATCTGAAGTATGTCAACATATTGAGCTGCCAGTGCTGCCTCTTCCGGGTTATGTATATCCGTTATAACGGGAACAGAAAACTTTTTTCTTACTTCCGAGAGTATCTTAAGCGCTTTTTCGTCTCCTATACCTGAAAATGAATTGATTTTTGACCTGTTCGCTTTTCTGTATGATGCCTTGAAGATATACAAGCGTAAAGTTAATAAAATATTCTCCTCAATTTCAAATACCATGCCGGATCCCTTTTCAACCCATCACCCCATCACCCCTTCACCCATTCACCCATTCACCCATTCTCCCTTTCACCCCCTCTCAATATTCATACCTGTCCTTCCACAACCCTCTCATCCTTCTACGTATCTCTTCTTCCTTTGGCGTGCTTCCCGGGTTATAGAACATGGTTCCTTTCAGCTCCTCTGGCAGGTAATTATCCTCCACAAAGTTGCCCTCGAAATCATGGGCATATTTATACCCTTTATGATATCCAAGGTCCTTCATAAGCTTTGTGGGTGCATTCCTGAGGTGAAGCGGAACAGGAAGGTCTCCATGCTCCCTTACAGACCCGGTGGCATTCTCGATAGCCATATACGATGCATTGCTCTTGGGTGAAGTAGCAAGATAAACTGCTGCTTCCGACAGGATTATCCTCGACTCAGGCCATCCGATGACATTCACGGCATCAAAACATGTCTGCGCCATAAGGAGTGCGTTTGGATTCGCCAGACCTATATCCTCGGCAGCAAGTATCACCATCCTCCTTGCAATGAACCTGGGATCTTCACCGCCTTCAACCATCCGTGCAAGCCAGTAGACTGCAGCATTGGGATCACTTCCTCTGAGTGATTTTATGAATGCTGAAATGATATCGTAATGCTGTTCGCCGGACTTGTCATACAGCGCCAGGTTCTTTTGCACTATCGTCAGCACTTTTACATCGTCAATCACAATCTTCTGATTATCGGCACTTCCCGCTTCTGAAGATACAACCAGCTCAAGGGCATTGTAGAGCTTCCTTGCATCTCCTCCTGAAATTCTCAGAAGCGCTTCATATTCCCTTACCTCTATATCATATGCTGAAAGATAGCTGTCCTTCTTCAGGGCTTTGTCGATCAGACCCCTCAGCAGGTCTCCGCTCAGTGGATCCATTGTATAAACCTGGCAGCGTGAGAGGAGGGGGGAGATAACTTCGAAGGAGGGATTTTCGGTGGTGGCCCCTATAAGCGTTATCGTGCCCTGTTCAACGGCGCTCAGCAGGGAATCCTGCTGCGACTTGTTGAAACGGTGTATTTCATCAATGAATAATACCGGATTAGGCTGGTTGAAGAATTGCTGCTTCTTTGCCTTCTCGATGGTCTCCCTGACGTCCTTGACCCCTGAATGAACCGCGCTGAGATGAAAGAACGGACGCTTGAGTGTATTCGAAATGATCCATGCAAGCGTTGTCTTTCCTACTCCGGGAGGACCCCATAGTATGAATGAAGGAATTATTCCCGTCTCTATCGCTCTCCTCAGTACAGCTCCCTTGCCAACGAGATGCTCCTGACCGCAGAACTCGTCGAGGCTTTTCGGCCTGAGCCGGTCAGCAAGGGGTTGATTTGCCAGCATCAGTTTACTTTTTTGTAAAAGTAATTAAATTTGAAGTTAGTATTAACGAAAAACCTTCTGATGAAATTTATTCCCTGCCTCCTGTTCTTTTCTGTTTTTCTGTTAGCATGCAATCACGGATATCAGTCCGGGTATAAACCATATACCGAGGGCAGGCATATCACTGCCAGTAATGGAATGGTGGTCTCTGCCCATTTTCAGGGCTCCAGGGCGGGCACAGAAATTCTTATGAAAGGCGGAAATGCAGTCGATGCGGCAGTGGCAACAGGCTTTGCACTTGCGGTCTGCTATCCGGCAGCCGGTAACCTGGGAGGGGGAGGTTTCATGCTTATAAGGACTGCTTCAGGAGTGTATGATCTTATCGATTACAGGGAAGAAGCTCCTCTTGCAGCTTCACGCGATATGTACCTCGACTCTGCAGGAAACGTTGTCAGCAACCTGAGCACGGGCACGCGGCTTGCAGCAGGGGTGCCCGGATCTGTTGACGGACTGTTGGAAGTGCATTCAAGGTACGGCAGACTGAAATTCAGGGATGTGATACGGCCTGCAATCGATCTTGCCAGGGATGGTTTTGTTCTTACCCCCGAACAGGCAAGGAGCCTTAACATGAATGAGAAAACGTTCAGGGAGAGGAACCCGGAAGGATGTGCGTTCTTAAAGAAGAATGGAAAGTGGCAGGAAGGTGATACCCTGATACAACCTGAACTTGCACTCACACTCGAAAGGATAAGGGATAAGGGACGGGAAGGTTTCTATTCAGGGAAAACAGCTGCCCTGATAACCGAAGAAATGAAGAGGGGAAACGGTATTATTTCAGCCGCCGACCTCGGGAATTACAGGTCAGTATTCAGGAAACCGCTTGAGGGTAGATACAGGGGATTCAGGATTGTCACCTGCCCGCCTCCGTCAGCCGGGGGTATAATCCTTCTCCAGACGCTTGGAATGGCCGGCAGCTTTAATCCCTCCGGCATGGGCTTCCATTCCCCGGAAATGATACACCTTCTCGCGGAAGCTGAGAGAAGGGCATTTGCCGACAGGGCTGAATATGCCGGCGACCCTGATTTTGTAAAAGTCCCTGTGGAAGGACTGGTTGATGCCTCTTACCTTGAAAAGAGGTTTGCAGATTTCAATCCTTTAAAGGCTTCTCCGTCCGAAGCGATTTCTGCCGGCATTCCCCGGGGTATAGAAAAAACGGAAACAACCCATTATTCAGTTGTCGATTCGGAAGGAAATGCTGTGGCCGCAACAACCACCCTCAACGGAAGTTATGGCAGCTCTGTAGTAGTAACAGGTGCCGGATTCCTGCTTAATAACGAAATGGACGATTTTTCAGTCAAGCCCGGATTTCCAAATATGTTTGGTCTTACAGGCAGCTACGCAAATGCAATACAACCCGGGAAAAGGATGCTGAGCTCCATGACGCCTTCGATAGTAGAAAAGGAAGGAAAGCTTTTTCTTGTGGCCGGTTCTCCCGGAGGATCTACAATACCCACAAGTGTTTTGCAGGTAATAATGAACATGATTGATTACAATATGAATGTATGGCAGGCCGTTGATACAGGAAGGTTCCACCACCAGTGGCTGCCAGACATGATAAGCTTTGAAGCTAACTGCATTGATTCACTGATAGTTGAGGCGCTGAAGCTGAAAGGTCACCGCCTGTCGCCCGTCGGTGCACTTGGCAGGGTCAATGCAATCAGTATCCTTGATGACGGTACTCTGGCAGGTGCCGCAGACAGGCGGGGAGATAACTCCGCATGTGGCTGGTGAGAGTGCCGGATGTTGAATATTTTTTACTAAATTGCTTCGATTTTATTTTCATTACAAAAAATAAATTAATACTTTTAACAATTAAAATTGAGATATATAGATAATTTTTCGGCCAGCGTATTGTATTTGAATACTTTCAGATATTAACTCAGTTATGAAAAAAGCTCTGCTAATCGTAGTGATTATCCTGGCGGTATTACTTGCCCTGCCGGTAATAAGCCTCCTCCGATGGACCTTCCAGGCCAAGAAACCTATAGGCATAGTTATTGTCGATAAGACTGTCCCGTCACTTGACCGCGAAAAGCACAAATCTTTCAGCTGGATAATGACGAACAACAGATATGTGAACAAGGAGACAAACTCGAGCTATTCATACCGGAAAAACTATTACGGGATCCATCCTACACGACCTCTCAGGGAAAAGAAATGGGATAATGTCAGGTACAACATGGAAGAGGCTATCAATATACTCCCGGAAAATAATGAAGCTGTATATTTCACGGATACTTACGGAGTGACTTTCAGCGACTGGTACCCTGCAATCAACCCTCCCCGCAGAACAAGAAAACTCGAAGGCGCCCTCAACGACATGGACAACTACCTGATCCAGGAAATGAAAACCAAAAACAGGCTCATACTTCTGGAATACAATACTTTCGACTGGCCTACCGGGGAATTCGCCTCATTCAGGCTTCAGGAAAGGATCGGGATCAGATGGGGCGGATGGACAGGCAGATACTTCGAATCCCTCGACACTCTTGCCAAAATAAAGGCGCCAATACCACTGTGGATGACACAGATGTACAGAAAGCAGCATAAGAAACAATGGACTTTCAAAAACCCGGGGATCGTTCTCCTGAAGGATAAAAGCATTCTCGTGCTCGAACAGGGCGATATGCTAACAAACGCCGTACCCCTAATAAACACCGACAGTACCTGGGTTGCTAAATGGGGAATAGCTCCAACTGTTACATTCGACCAATGGTTCGACATCATAGACCCGCAGCAGAATACGGTCATATCAAAATTCGAACTCCGTACCACCCCACAGGCAGATACGCTTCTGTCAACCTATGGACTTGCCAACGAATTCCCCGCCGTGGTCATGGACCCTGAAATGAAAAGAACATTCTACTTCTCAGGCGACTTCTGCCATACAAACATACCGTACTGGACAGCCCGGTTCAACGGCGTTGAGAAACTGAAAGGATTTCTTTATTCCTCGAAGAACCCGGAAGACCTGAGAAGATTCTTCTGGGTATATTACAGACCTCTTATTGAAGGAATATTCGGAGATTATTATACCGAGATAAACAATAAGTAAATAAATAAACTCCAGACAACCAGATAATACTCCACCTCTGCAGAAGTGGAGTATTTTCATGTCTGAACGGTAGATAGCTATGAGAATCTCTGTTATACAGTCAGATATAAAGTGGGAAAACAAGCACCGGAACTTCAGGAGCTACGAAAAGACATTCTCATCCCTCCCCGAAACTGATATTATCCTGCTTCCGGAAATGTTCACTACTGGTTTTACTCCGCACAGCTCAAGCCAGGGTGAAGGTCCCCGCGGTGAAACACATGAGTGGATGACGGAGATGTCGCGCAGGTACAACACCGGTATCTGCGGAAGCTATATCGTAATAGAAGGCTCTTCCTGCTTCAACAGGTGGGTCTTCGTCTCACCGGATGGCAAAACACGGCATTATGACAAGCGCCACCTCTTTAAGATGAATAATGTCGAAAATGATTTTACCCCGGGCAGGAAAAGACTTGTATTCACCTTCAGGGGTTTCAGGATTTGTCCTAACATCTGTTACGACCTCCGCTTTCCGGTATGGAGCAGGAACAGGAACGACTACGACCTCCTCATCAACGCCGCCAACTGGCCTTCTGCACGACGAGATGTGTGGCTGACACTTCTCAGGGCGAGAGCAATAGAAAACCTTTGCTTTGTTGCCGGGATAAACCGTATCGGGATCGACGGAGCAGGAATAAAATATAACGGCGATTCATTGATACTTGGCCCAAAGGGAGAAAAGATCGCCGGCGCCGGAAAAGACCGGGCTTGCACCATCACGGCAGATCTTTCACTTCCGGCCCTCAAAGCCTTCCGCAAAAAATTCCCTGCCCACCTCGACGCTGACAACTTTAGTCTAAGTTTATAAACAGTCATTGCGAGGAGCCCCGTCCCGAGAACTCGGGATCGGGGCGACGAAGCAATCCTTCACTTTCTCGCCCTCACTTCCGGAGTGCCTCATACAATATCACCACCGGGTGTTTCGCGATCCTCCCCGTACCGTCTTTTATGTGATGCCTGCAGCTGGTCCCGGGCGCTGCAATTATTGTCTCCTCAGCCGCCTCCCTGACCTCTGGGAAAAGTACCATCTCACCGATCCTGTTCGACAGGTCGAAATGTTCCTTTTCATATCCAAAAGCTCCTGCCATCCCGCAGCAGCCGGAAGGGATCTCCCTTACCCTGAAGTTGAAAGGGATTGACAGTGCTTCAATAGAAGAGGCGGAGGAAATGATTGCTTTCTGCTGACAGTGTCCGTGCAGCAGGATCTCCCTTGGAGTGTCTGCGAATATATCCCTTGATATCCTGTTATAACGGTATTCGCGGGCAATGAATTCATCTATAAGCCAGGAGTTTGCAGCAATCTGCTCTGCATTCTCCCTTAAGTCAGGCCCGATAAGCTCGGGATACTCATCCCTGAAACCAAGAATAGCGGATGGTTCTATACCGACAAGAGGCACTTCACCGCTGATAATACCGTCAAGCGCCTCGATGTTTTTCCTAATGACTTTTCTCGCCTTTCGGAGCAGTCCCTTTGAAATAAAAGTCCTGGCACTGACGGAATGTTGTGTAGTTATTACCCTGTATCCAAGGGTGGTCAGCAGCCTGATCGCAGCAATTCCTGTTTCAGTATCGTTGTAATTAGTGAATTCATCTACGAAAAGACATACGGTTCCTTTCGGTTTTTCGGGATTCAGCAGGTTCTTGTTTTTCCTGATCCATCTCCTCAGGGTAGTCCTGTATAATAAAGGTATCGATCTCTTCTGTGCAAATCCGCTGATCCTTTTTATCAGCGATGAAAAGAACCTGTTTCCGGCAAAAAAATTGAAGATGGCCGGTGCCAGCGACCCGATCCTGTTAAGGGTGGAAATATATGCTATCAGCAGGCTCCTGAAAGGAATTCCATGCCTGTCGTACCAGTGCTGAAGGAACTCGGATTTTAACTTCGCGATATCCACACCCGAAGGGCATTCCGACTTGCATCCCTTGCAGGCAACGCAGAGGTCAAGCACCTCATATATCTCCCTGTGATCCCATGGATTGCCTTTATCTGCACTCAGGAACTCCCTGAGAATATTTGCCCGTGCCCTGGTGCAAAGCTGTTCATCGCCGGTTGCCATGAATGTGGGGCACATTGTTCCTCCTATGATCACTGTCTTGCGGCAGTCTCCCGATCCGTTGCACCTTTCCGCAGCCTTGATCACGCCTTCCGATTCAGAGAAGTCAAAGAACGTATCAGGCATTGGTGTAATGGTACCCGGCAGGTACCGGAGGTGGGTGTTCATCCTCGGGGTGTCGGTTATCTTTCCCGGATTGAGAATGCCATCAGGATCCCAGGTCTTCTTTACTTCCTTCAGAAGTGAATAGTTGTGTTCCCCGAGCAACAGTGGAATGAACTCTCCGCGTAGTCTTCCGTCACCGTGTTCCCCGCTCATCGATCCCCTGTACTTCCTGACAAGCCTGGCGGTTTCGAGTCCTATGGTCCTGAAAAGTTCTACGTCAGCAGTGTCCTTGAGATTGAGTACAGGCCTGATATGTAACTCCCCCGAACCAATATGTGCATGATAAACCACATCCTTTCCGTATTTTGCAAGCATCTTTTCGAAGTCGGCAATATACTCTGGCATATGCCTTACGTTGACTGCCGTGTCTTCGATCAGCGATACAGGCTTAGGGTCTCCCTTCATATTTGTCAGTACACCGAGCCCTGCCTTCCTCAGATCCCATACTCTTGAAATTTCCTTCCCCCTGACCACAGGAAATGCGTAGCCATATCCCGCCTGGCGTAGTTCTTCCGTCATGCCGGCGATCCTGGAATCGAGCTCTGCCGGATCATCTGTCGCAAATTCAACAATCACGATTGATGCAGGTTCTCCCACCAGGAAAAACCTGTTATTCTTCTGGCTCAGGTTGTTCTCGGTAAGCCTGAGGATCCTGTCGTCCATCATCTCAACGGCGACAGGCTTGTACTTCAGCGCTATCAGGTTAGCATGGAATGCATCATTCCTTGCTGCGAGGTGAACACACACAAGTGCCTTGTTGGGAGGAGGAAGCTTTACCAGGCCGAGCTTGATTTCGGTGGATACCGCCAGTGTCCCCTCTGATCCGGCAAGCAGGTTGCAGAAGCTGAATATCCTTGTGCTGCCCCCGGTGAAAATTTCCGAATCAGCAAGCAGGTCGAGGGCATAACCGGTATTCCTCCTTGGTATCCCGGGGTCAGGATATCCGTCAGCAATTTCTTTCAGGTTCCGTTTGTCTGAAAGCATACGGTCAGCCTGTCGGTATATATCTCCTTCCAGGCCCGGAAGACGGCATTTTTCATGGAATTCATCCTTCATCACCTTACCGAAGACAACCTCTGTGCCGTCGCTCAGAATCGTTTTCAGCTCCAGCAGATGGTCCCTTGTCGAGCCATATACTATTGAATGTGATCCGCAGGCATTGTTGCCGACCATCCCGCCTATGTTGCATCTGTTTGATGTCGAGGTTTCAGGGCCAAAGAAGAGCCCGTATTTTTTCAGGTGAATGTTGAGCTCATCAAGTACTACGCCTGGTTCAACCCTTACCCACATCTCATCGGGATTCACCTCGAGGATCCTCTTCATGTACCTTGATATGTCTACGATCATTCCATGGCTTACCACCTGACCCGCGAGTGAGGTTCCTGCTGCCCTCAGTGTCACCGGTATCTTTTCGCTGCGTGCAAACTTCAGTATCTTTTTTATGTCAGAGGCGTTCTTCGGCCATGCTACCGCAGCCGGTTCTTCCTTGTATGCTGAAGCATCAGTCGAATATATAGTCCTGGTGATCCTGTCGTACTTTAAATCACCATCCAGTGATGCTGCAAGTACATCGAGACGTGAATATAAATTGTCCTTCTCCATAATTTTTTTGATCCGCTAATTTAAATAAAATCCGTTAGGTTGTCTTTCGCTGGCGCGATCTGTGATCCGTGCCTCATCTTCTAAACGCTGGCGCGGATTTGCAATCCGTGCCTTTACTCTGTTGCAATCCGTGCCTCCTTCAGAAAATCCTGCAACCTTGACAATAATCATGTTTTCCGTAATTGTATAATCGGACTTTTTTTTCGTACATTTAAGCAGAAATTTCGAACAATTTAAACTACTGATATACAATGGAATTGTTGGACACCATCAAACAGAATGCGAGGAAACATAATAAACGGATCGTCCTTCCTGAAGGATATGAGGAAAGGACTGTTAAAGCCGCTGATATTGCAATTGCAGAAGGGCTGGCACGGGTGATACTCCTGGGCGACCCTGCAGGTATAAGGGCTCATGCCCAGAAGCTTGGTCTGAAAAACCTCGACAGGGCAGTAATCGTTGATCCGAAATCACATCCCAGGAAGCAGCAGTATATCGACATGATGGTTGAACTGAGAAAAAGCAAGGGTATGACACCTGAAGAAGCCTCAAAACTGATCGAGGATCCCCTGTATCTCGGAGTTCTTATGATCAAGGCTGGTGACGCCGACGGAGAGGTCTCAGGTGCCGACCATGCTACCGGTGATGTACTGAGGCCTGCATTCCATTATGTAAAGACTGCTCCCGGAATCTCCGTGGTATCGGGGGCTTTTATTATGATCCTTCAGGACAGGAGTTTTGGTGAGAATGGCATTATTCTTTTTGCCGACAGTGCTGTCCATCCTGATCCTAACGATAAACAACTGGCCGAAATAGCAGTCGCTTCTGCCCACACTGCCCGTGCAATATGCGGATTCGAACCAAGGGTGGCCCTCCTCAGCTTCTCAACAAAGGGAAGCGCAAAGCACGAAATGGTCGATAAGGTTATCAACGCCGCCTCAATAGCAAAGCAAATGGCTCCTGACCTTATGATCGAAGGAGAGCTCCAGGGTGATGCGGCTCTCGTGGAATCGATAGGGCAGAAGAAGGCTCCCGGAAGCCTGATCGCAGGAAAGGCCAACGTGCTCATCTTCCCCGACCTTAACTGTGGGAATATAGCCTACAAGCTTGTGCAGCGGCTGGCCCATGCTGAAGCCATAGGCCCGATACTGCAGGGAATGGCAGCACCTATAAACGACCTGTCCAGGGGATGCTCCGTGAGCGATATTGTAAGCATGATCGCTATAACTGCAAACCAGGCAGCCGGCCTGACAAAATAATAAGTACTCCATTAATAAATAGTTTACTGATGATTATCCTTGTTTTAAACTGCGGCAGTTCCTCGATCAAATACCAGGTGTTCAGGATGGCGGAGGGAAATGAAATGATAGCCAAGGGCCTCCTTGAGCGCATTGGGCTGAATGAGAGCATATTAACACATAAACCCACAGGGGGAGAACCTTATAAGGTCATAACCGATATACCCGACCATACCACGGGGATCAACATGGTGATGGAAGTTCTGTGCGATCCTGAACACGGAGTGATCAGGAATGTCAACGAGATCAAGGCAGTAGGCCACAGGGTGGTAAACGGGGGAGAAGCCTACAAGGAGAGCGTTCTCATCGACAACGATGTGAAGAAGATGATAGAACTGTGTATCGAGCTTGCTCCGCTTCACAATCCTGCAAACCTCAAGGGAATACTTTCCGTTGAAAAGCTCATCCCCGGGGTACCCCAGGTTGCTGTCTTTGATACATCCTTCCACCAGACCATGCCCGATTACGCATATATGTATGCGCTTCCGTATGAGTATTATGAAAAGTACAGGATAAGGAAATACGGATATCATGGCACAAGCCATAAATTCGTTGCTGCCAAGGCTGCAAAACTCCTGGGAAAGGACTTTACCAGCCTTAAGATAATAACCTGCCACCTTGGGAACGGAGCTTCAATAACTGCAGTCGACAAAGGTAAATCTATAGATACATCAATGGGTTTCACACCCACCGACGGGTTGATAATGGGAACCCGGACAGGCGAGGTCGACCCCGGGGTGCTGGTTTATCTGGCCGACAAGGAACACCTCAATGTTACGGGAGTTGCCAACATGATAAACAAGAAGAGCGGGGTTTTCGGGATTTCCCAGATCTCGTCAGACATGCGCGACCTTGAAACGGCAGCAGGAGCAGGGAACAAAAAGGCAATCCTTGCACTCAAAATGTATGCCTACAAGGTAAAGAAATTCATTGGCTCCTATATAGCCGCCCTTAACGGGGCCGATGTCATCGCCTTCACCGGAGGAATAGGAGAGAATGATTACAATATGCGTAGTATGATATGCTCGGATATGGAAGGACTCGGAATTGTCTTCGACGACGAGAAGAACAACGGGCTGCGTGGAAGCGATGCCGTGATCTCCAGGCCTGAATCGAAGGTGACAGTGATGGCAGTGACGACAGACGAGGAATACGTGATCGCTTCCGATACACGCCAGATCGTTGAACAAAAGGGAAATTAAAGAAGAACACATATGGTATTAAAAAGCCTTTCTGACCTCAGAAAAATAGTTGCAGGAGGTCCCATGAGAAAGCTTATCCTTGCAGCTGCACAGGATCAGCATTCCCTGGGAGCCGTGTTAAGGGCGTGGAAAGACAATGTTATTGAGCCCATACTCGTCGGCGACAAGGAGAGCATCCAGAATATCTGCTCTACGAATAATTACGACATAACCGGTGTCAGGATCATCCATGAGCCCGATATGGAGATGGCCGTGGAAATGTCGGTAAAAATGGTCAGCAATAAGCAGGCCGACGTACTGATGAAAGGGAAAATAGGGACGTCGACGCTGCTCAAGCATGTGCTGAACAAGGATTATGGTTTACGGACAGGCAACCTGCTTTCTCATTTTGCGTTGTTTGAGGTGGAGACCTACCACAAGGTCATAGCAGTGACAGATGTGGCAATGAACATAGCCCCAAACCTGAAGGATAAGATCTCAATTATAAACAATTCTGTCTCCTGCCTTGTCAAGCTGGGATACTCGATGCCGAAGGTTGCTGTGCTAGGGGCTGTGGAAATGGTAAACGAAAGCATGGAAGCCACTCTCGATGCTGCACTCCTGTCGAAGATGAACCAGCGCGACCAGATCAGGAACTGCATCATCGATGGCCCGCTGGCATTCGACAATGCAGTGAGCCTTGAAAGCGCCCAGCATAAGGGAATAAGAAGTGAGGTTGCCGGGGACACAGACCTCCTCCTGATGCCTGATATTGAAGTAGGGAACGTGCTTTACAAGTCACTCGTTTTCTTTGCAAGAGCAAAAGTTGCAGCTGTTATCCTGGGAGCACGGGTACCTATAGTCCTTACTTCAAGATCTGACTCCGAACAGGCGAAATACGACAGCATACTCCTCTCAGCAGCAGCCAGCAAATAATGCTTCCATGATCAGCTCCCTCGATCAGATGGTTGAGAAGGTGCTTTCACTGCGAAGAAAGCACGTTATTGCTGTAGCCTGGGCTCAGGATCCCAATACGGTCGGGGCTGTCAGGAGAGCTGTAACAGACGGATTTGCAGAAGCCATCATGGTCGGCGATCCGGCTGCCGTAAAGGCTGTTTGCAGGTCAGAAAATATCGATCCTTCAGTTTTCAGAATTCATCCGGCAGATAACGAATCAGACGCTGCAAGGGAAGCAGTCAGGCTTACAGTTTCGGGAGAGGCAGATATCGTTATGAAGGGCCTTGTAGGCACCGACAAGTTCCTTAAAGCCGTGATGGATAAGGAGTCCGGTCTGATGCTCCCGGGTGCTGTATTGTCCTATGTAGGCGCTGTACAGATCCCCGCATATCACAAGCTCCTCTTCATAACAGACACTGCTGTGATACCCTTTCCAGACCTGCAACAGAAAATCGCTATGGCAGGATATGCCGTAAAGATGGCCAGGAGATTCGGCATTGAAAAACCCAAAGTCGCACTTATCAGTGCCACTGAGAAGGTCAGCCGTCATTTTCCGAACACTGCTGAATATGTCGAAATGTGCAGGATGGCTGAACAGGGACTTATACCTGATTGTATAATGGATGGCCCGCTCGACCTGTTCCTCGCCTGCGACAGGAAAAGTGTTGAGATAAAGGGAATAAATACTCCTGTGGGAGGCGATGCAGACATTCTCCTTTTCCCTTCTCTTGAGGCATGTAATCCATTCTATAAGTCGCTGATGCTGTTCGCAGGTGGAGAACTGGCCGGACTGATAACCGGAACAGCAAAACCTGTCGTAGTGATGTCGCGAAGCGAAAGTGAAAGATCAAAGTATTACTGCATAGCTCTCTCCTGTCTGATGGCAGAAACTTAACATTAAAGCTTACGCGCATGAATTCAGGACGACTGATACTTGTAATTAATCCGGGATCAACCTCCACTAAGTTCGCCCTTTTCGAAGAGAGCGAATCACTCTTCGAGGTGACACTTGCACATTCTGCAGAGGAGCTTTCGGGGTATGCGAAGATAACCGACCAGTTTCATTTCAGGAAGGATCTTATTGCAGGAGAACTTGACAGACGTAAGGCCGATCTCAGCCGTATCGCGGCTGTGGTAGGAAGAGGAGGGCTTGTAAAGCCCATTGAATCAGGTGTATATGAGGTAAATGACAGGATGATTGAAGACCTGAGAACCGGCCTTCTGGGGCAGCACGCAAGCAATCTTGGAGGACTGATCGCGCACGACATAGCGCAAACCCTCCCTAATGCAAAAGCTTATATTGTCGACCCCGTTGTTGTGGATGAGCTTCAGCCTGCAGCAAGATTATCAGGACATCCGGCAATTGAGAGGATCTCAATTTTCCATGCCCTGAACCAAAAAGCCGTAGCCCGCCTGTACGCAGCAGGAGCAGGAAAGAGATACGAAGACCTGAATCTTGTAGTAGCCCATCTGGGAGGAGGAATAAGCGTAGGTGCACACAGGAAGGGTAAGGTTGTTGATGTCAACAATGCCCTGCATGGCGACGGACCGTTCTCTCCTGAAAGATCGGGAGGGCTTCCTTCTGGTCAGCTTGTCGATCTGTGTTTCAGCGGCAGGTACACCCAGGCAGAAATTAAAACGATGATTACCGGCAAAGGCGGTATGGTTGCCTACCTGGGGACCAACAACTTCAGGGAAGTGTGCAGCATGGCAGAAAAAGGCGATCGGAAAGCCGCACTTGTAATTGAAGCGGCAGGCTGCCAGATAAGCAAGGAAATAGCTGCAATGGCGGCTGTCCTGAGCGGGGAGGTCGATGCGATACTGCTTACCGGCGGACTGGCTTATAACGAATCGTTCACGAACAGAATAAAGGGCATGATCGGCTTTATAGCCCGGGTTCATGTATACCCTGGCGAAGATGAGATCAAGTCGCTGGCCTATAATGGATTGCTTGCACTTGAAGGAAAGATCGAAATAAGGAAATACATCTGAAATTAAGGATTGCTGCCAGCCACAGGCAGAACCTTCCCGCTGAAGAATCTGTTTCCGTTAATGGCGAATCCTGCAATGAACCCGGCCATTTCTCCCGGCTTTACCGGAGCCGTATGACCCGGGAAAGCCTCTTTGAACATGCTGGTCTCCACTGCGCCCAGGGCCAGGCAGTTGACTGCAATCCCTGAATCCCTGAATTCTTCTGCCAGGCACTCCGAGAGGCAGGCAATGGCTGCCTTCGAAGCACTGTAATAGGAGAGTCCCCTGTATTTTGAGCTGCCCTGGTAGCCTCCCATGCTGGATATGTTCACGATGTGAGAACCTTTCCTCATCAGGGGCCTGAGGGCTCGTATCAGCGACGCTGGTCCGAAGAAATTTATTTCCATCAGCTCCCTGGCCTTTGCGGTACTGAATTTCATGAAGTCTTCAACAACCAGGCTTCCTGCCATGTTGACCAGGATATCCACACGCTTCATGCAGGCTGATACCGACTTAAGGAAGCCTTTGGCCTGCTGGTCGATGAACGCCATGTCGAGGGTGATCCCGGTAATATTACCGTTCACGGCTCCTGATGACAAACGCTTTAACGCTTTGCTGTCCCTGCCTGTTGCGAGTATCCTGTTCCCCGGATCTTTGGCCAGCAGGAGGACTAATTCCCTGCCGATACCCCGTGTGCCTCCGTTTACTATTATATTCATTTAGTGGTCCGGTATATAATTAAGCTGGATTTTTTCGTTTATTTGCAACACTGGTTCAAAGTTATAAAAATGTTGAAACGGAATATAGCGGTTGGCCTTTTATCAGCCTCGCTCTTGCTGGGCTTTTCATCCCCAGAGGCTCTGGCTCAGAGAAAGAGGGAAGAACCGCCTCCTCTGAAGGAGAGGCTCTTTTTCGGTGCAGGCCTTGGCAGCCTGCAGTTCGGGACGATAACCGATATAGACGTTTCTCCTGTTGTTGGACTATGGCTTGCACCGCGTCTCAACGTTGCTGCAGGCCCCAAGTACCGGTTCTACAAGGACCCTATCGACCGCACGAATATTTACGGACTCAGGGCTTATTCCCAGTTTTATTTCATCAGGGATCTCAATAATGTAATTCCGCTTAATGTTCACCTTGGATTCTTCCTGCATCTGGAGGATGAACTTCTAAGCCTGCAGTCTTCATTCTGGCAGCCTCCACCCAATGAAACAAACCGTATCTACAGGAACACGGGCCTTGCAGGTGTAGGGATCAGCCAGCCGATGGGCCCGAGGTCTTCTTTTGACTTTATGGTTCTGTGGCCCATGAACGATTCGTTCTACAATCTCCTTTACAGATTGTATGCTGAACCGGAGATCCGGATAAGCTTTACCTTCTGAACTTCAACACCGGAGAGGGTTGAAGAAACTATTGCGGCAAAGTGATTAGAACTTAAGCCTGGATCTGATATTTCATCCGGAGGGGCAGGAGAGGGGAAAAAAATCATTTCTCGCCGACTTGAGGTTTTTACCAAGGGTATTCTGCTCAGTCACTCCCGGACGTGAGGCGCTGAATTCTGTAGATTACATATGTAAACCAGCATTAACATAGGTAAATTTACTGATGTCATGTCAAAATATATCAATGTAAGGTTACAACGGTAAATAAATTTATCGGATCCAGACACTTTGATTTAAATAACAGTAGATCAGTCCATAATAGCCTATTATCTCCCGCATAGATAGAATATAATAGCCCGTATATGCCCTTTCAGACTGACAAATATTTAGAATTTGGATATAAATAACTATTTACCAGCGTTTTATATCTCTAAACGCAAGCTATACCTCATTTTGACATCGGTCTAATGCTCTGTGAATCTGTAATATACA
>JALONU010000055.1 GCA_025454775.1 Bacteroidales bacterium
AGCCCGTCTTCCACGGTATAGAAACGAGAAAAAACCACCGAATCGAGAGCCCCGCTAAGTCTCACCTTGTATAAGCCCTTGAATCCGTGACTCATCCATATATACCCGTTATCATCTTCCTCAAAAATCCTGAAGGATTCCGAGAAGCCGGGTATCTTTCTCACGAAATTCCAGGTGTTGTCTTCCCAGCGGAAAAGTATAAGCCCTTCATAGGTTCCTCCAAGCAGGTAGCCGGGATGCTTTTTTGGTATGACGTACTTCCATCCGCCATGAACATTGTTTATCTGCCTGGCTATCTCTCCCTCAATGATGAAGGTGCCGTCATCATGCCCGCATACTATTACGCCATTATGGACTCCCAGATACCAAACCTGTCCGTAAGTACCTTCTATCATTCTGTAATCCCCAGCGGGTTTTTCTTCCTTCCAGTCTGTTACATACAAGCCCTGGTTTGTTCCAAGGTAAAGCTTTCCGTTATGAATAAGCTCTGCGTATCCTGCACCGAACCCGTCAGGATACTGAAGAAAAGTTATCGGTGAGCTGATGGTTACGTAATCGATCCCGTTATCGAGGCCCAGCCACAGGTTGCCTGACCTGTCAGCAAACACTACCAGTATAGTATTGTTCTGAAGACCGTTCCTCCGGTTAATATGCTGAACGAGGTTACCCTTCCTGTCAATTATCATCACGCCTTCCTGGATGGTCCCCAGGGCGAAGTATTTATCGAGAAGCGTTGCCGCACTGAAAACCTGGTCTCGCATCAAGAGTTCGTTGACAGGTATATCCCATTTGCTGACAGCTTTACCGTCGTACAGGAATAACCCTTTCCCTTTAGTGCTGACAAGTAATACGCCATTCTCATCATACGGCAGGATTGAGCTTATGGAAAATCCCCTGAGGGCTGAAGCACCTTCCATCGTGATGAGTTTAGTGCCGGAGAGCTCCATAAGTCCCGTCTTCTCATCGTTGACTATCACCCGACCTGCAACAGCGTAGGCAAGCGGGAACCTTGAAATCGCTTCAACCACTGAAATTGGTTTTCCTTCCTCGTAAATATAAAGGGCGTTATAAGACTGAAAGACGATCTTACCCTGGTAAGGAGAAATACTCCAGACGTCGTCGAAATTACGGTACTCTTCAGGGATGAGGTCCTTCAGGGAGACGTAAGAAAGTTTTCCGTCACGCCCGGGGACCATTTTTCCGATCTCATTGTAGGCTCCGATATAGACCTCTCCCCGGTCGTCGATATAAATTGACCTCATGATTGAAAAGCCGGGAATCCTGTAAAGCTCCCATTGTACTCCGTCGAAGACCAGCATCCCGTCGTTGTTGGCGAAGTACATGAAGCCTTTCAGGTCCTGGGCCGCAGCCCAGGTCTGTGTTCCCGCCCTGTAGTCGGATTTCGAGAAATTACGTATGAAGGGAGTCCCGATATCTTTCACCTGCGACAGGAGAAGTGTTTCAGAAACCAACCAAACCATTGCCAGGACTGAAAATCTTTTCGGCATAATCCTGAACTGAAATTCAGTGGAACAGATGATATATACAGAAGGGATGAAAGATAGGAAATTTTCAGAAGATCTTCATGGCTTATCGCAGCCTCATTCCACGGTCAGAATTTTCTTCTTCCCGAACCTGAAATTCATTCCGAAATTAAACCTGAAATGTTCAAATTCAAGCATATTGCCCGATATTTCCGGGGAGAAAACAACCTGGAGATGGAAGTTGACCGGATCCTGGCCGACCCTGAATGTGAATCCGGGCTCCAGAAGCCAGGAGGTTCTGTTGCTGTTCAGGCGCTGAAGCTCATCAAGCCTGTAGATAGTGTTTGCATATGATACTTCAGTAAAATTTATCCTGCTGAGGCGAAGGGCGAAGGCAGTCCCGATTGCCTTGTGCCTTATCCCGACATCGGATTGTATAAAGAATCTTGTATAGTGCATTTCTGCTGTACCGTCCTGCACCCATCCACCACCTCCCCAGTCCCAGTCATTATAGGCAAAGGTGTGACGCTGTGAGCTTTCCCCATAGCCTGCATACATCTCGAAGATCCCGATCTTGCCGAAGGAAGTGTAAAAACCTCCGAAGCCCTCAAAGTAGTTGTACCGTGAGAAATCTTCATAGTCTGATTCGGAATGGTTATTGCCTCCCGTCATGAAATTTCCGCCCAGGGCTATATGCCCCGGCAGGGCAAAAGCTGCCTGCATCTCGAAGGAAGGATTAACAGTCCCGAAGCTGCCTGCCGTTATGACTGAAACTTCTCCTTTCTCCTTCATCAGCGGAACACTCATCATGTTCGGAGAATAATAAAGGTGGGGGTAGGAACATCCTTGCATGATAAAGATAACTGCCAGCAAGCCAGGGATGAAATACTCCTTTGTCAGATTTTTCTTCATTGCATTTTCCCGTTTATTCTACAGATAATCAGGATAAAGTTACATGAGAAAGAGTATAGAAGTCAAATTTATTTTCTGCGGGCATATTCCGCCCGGGATCGTTTGTCAGACTATGGTGCGGTCCCGATAACCCTCCGCTGCCGCAAATCACACCCAATACCGCTGGCGCGGATCTGTGATCCGTGCCTTAAAAACTTTAAATCCCTGCCACCAAGGCACGAAGACACCAAGTAACACCAAGCTGTTTCAAAGATAGATACTGATCTGATTGTCAATTATGGCTTATCCTTCACGCAGCGCACCGACATGCCGAATTTCCTGTACTGGTGAAGCGCTATGACACCGTTATAGTCGTAGAACATCTCCCTGTCGGCGGCATCGTCGTTCTCCGGATCATACTCCTCTTCCGAGGAAGTCCACCAGAAGCCTCTGTCACCAATACCCAGGAACGGTCCGTATACATTCCTGTTGCCTCCAGGAAGAGCTGTAAAACCAAATTCATCAGTGGAATGAATAGTGTCGTTGAACAGCCAGTGATCGTTGCCGGCTTCCTTCAGTTTAATGCCTGCGGTTTCCTTTTCCGGGGAGAGCCACCCTATATCTGCAGGGATACTGTCGCCGACAAACCATACCAGGGTATCCCATTCTGCTGCTGAAGGCACATGCCATCCGGCAGGGCACAGTTTTCCTGTATTTACGGCATGCCAGTTATAAAGTGCTCCGTAAGGCGATGGCTTGTACAGGGATTTATTGTTGTCGTACCAGCAATAAGCCGGGGTTTCCAGTGATGCCCAATCTTCAGTTTTCTTTACAAGAGGTATGGGAGTCCCGTCGTTATACTTTACTGATCTGAGATTTTCTCCCATCCACACCTGGTTCCCGATCTTTACCACCGAGTATATTTCATTGTTGACTATATCAGTGAAGGTCTCTCCTTCATCTTCGGGCGGAATATATGAAGGGACGTTCAGATTACTGAGAAATCTGCTTCCGAAAGCAATGGCAAGATAAACGAGCAGCAGGATGCCCAGGGATATCCTTAATATGGGCCAGAACCTGTTCTTTTTACCTGCAGGCTGTTTTTCGACGGGTTTGGGTTCAGGCTTTGAGGAGAAGGCCTGTTCCGTCGTCTCTTCCGGGCCGTTATTGCTGACTATCTTGAAATCCTTGTATTTGAGATACCATTTGATGATAATGGAAAGGTTGTTGAGAACCGGTTTCACCTGTTCGGGGTCGAAGTCCTTGGGATGCGCGCCGTAGTTTGCCATGCTGTTTAGGCTGAGCATGGATGTTATGATATGCGGCGGCACTTTTTCCTCGGCATTAAGCTTGTCGATGATCCCTTTCAGCGGTTCTGTCTTCCTCGGCCTCTTCAGTTCGTTTTCGCAGAGGTCAGTTACGATCACTTCCAGGCAGCGCCGTGAATAGAGCATCACCACATTCGGATCGTCAGTTTTGATAAGCTGTTCCAGCTCTTTTACAATATCGGGCAGATGTACCCTGAACGTATTATAGATTGTCCCCAGCTCCTTAAGTTCTCCTTCCCAGAATGCCATAATAGTGATGTTTAAAAATTATCTGCCTAAAATAATACCTTTTTAATATATTGATGCTCTTAAGGCGCGATGTTAATATTCTAATAAAGCAAAGGGTTACAGAAGATTATGATTTTAAAACAGAAATATGGCAGCAGGGCGCTTGTCGCCGGCGCTTCTGAAGGGATAGGCGCAGCCTTCTCTGAATACCTGGCGAAGTCGGGCGTTGACCTGGTTCTTTTAGCCCGGACTAAAGAACCGCTTGAAAAATTTGCCGCATTCCTTGCAGAAAGTTATCATGTCAATGTCAAACCCGTTTGCTGCGACCTGTCTGATGAGGACACTGTTAAAAATTTAACAGATGAACTGCGGGAAAACACAGTCGATATTCTTGTATATAATGCAGCTCTTTCGTTCATCGGCCCGTTTGAGGAAGACACTCCGGAGCACATGAACAGGATTGCAGCAGCAAACATGATCACTCCCATGAATCTTGTCAGGTATTACGGTGAGGCGATGCTGAAAAGAGGGAAGGGCGCAGTAATCCTCATGTCCTCCCTTGCCGGATTCCAGGGAAGCGGATACCTGACAACATATGCTTCGACAAAAGCTTTTACGAGGATATTTGCCGAGAGCCTCTGGTACGAATGGAAAGACAGGGGTGTGGATGTTATTGCCTGTTGTGCGGGAGCAACATCCACTCCAAAATACCTTGCGACAAATCCCGGCAAATCAGGATTTCCCGCTCCGCGTGTTACCACACCCGCAGAGATTGTGGAAGAATGTTTCAGGTATCTGGGGAATAAGCCTTCATTTATCGCAGGAAGGGGTAACAGGATCGCAGCTTTCTTTATGCAAAGGTTGATGCCGCGGGAAATAGCAATAAGGATAATGGGCAATACAACCAGGAAAATATATAATATCTAATCCCGGAGAGCACGGATTAACACGGAATATTATCAATGCAATATCAGTGCTCCATGTGCAATCCGTGGTGATACATCAGTAAATAAAAGGAATGATCCTGAAGGGTACTTTCTTTTTATATTCATCCCATAGTGTCCCGTATTTGGCAGCGCAAAGCTTATCATCAGCTGCCTGCCTCGGGAAAAGAAGTGCGATATAGTATAACGGATAAAGCCATGGCCACGGAAGCATGGGATAGCCGACGCTTAATACAATACCAGTAGCCATCAGAATTTCTCCGAGGTAATTCACATGCCTGCTCACACCCCAGAAGCCATTGACCAGGATTCTCTTGTTGCCATCAGTAATTGACTGCGGCCCGATCCAGAGGAATTTTTTCCCGGGATCTTTTTTGAAGAAATATTTCTGCATGTTTGCTCCCCGGGCAAGCATCCACCCCAGCAGAAAAACCAATCCTGCCATTACCAGAACGAATGCCGGGGCCTTCGGCGCAGGAAGCTCTGCTGTTGCCCAAAGCGGGATTGCATAAAAGAATGGATAAAAAGCAAGATCGCCCCAGCCGAGCTTGAACCCAACCCTCTCGGCGAGGAAATCATATGTGTAGAGATGGACTTCTTCGAAAAAAAGATATTCCGTCACAAAAAATGAGAGGAGGGCGGCAGCCAGGAATATTCCGGGTGATGCGTTTTCGCCGAAAACTATCTGATGATGTGCTGCAAAACTAATGACATTAAGCTCAAGCATGACAGCTCCCGTAAGGTAGAGCCACATCTTCACATCTATCCTTCCGTTGCGGAACTGGGGATTTTCAAGGCGTCCGAGGTAGAAATCTGCCAGGAAGGATTTCTTTACTGCAGGGAATGGCAGCACTATCGCCAGAGAAAAAATCAATCCGAAAGTTACTGCTCCGGCCAGTGAATACCACCGGTACTGCCATAACCAGTCCCACGGCAAAACTTCATTATAGCAGAGTATTCCCCATGTGATAATGACAGCTGCAAGAACCAGGAGCCCGTTTAGCCTGTACCTCATTTTTTCGGATGTCCCGGGTTTATTGATGTACCCTGTCACCCACCTGCCCGGCAACACAGCATTCAGGATGAAAATGTATATGTAAATAATAACCGGGGCCAGGAATCCTGAAACTTTGTCCATAGAAAAAATTAATTGATAAATATATCAAAAAATTGTCCTTTATAAGCCGTATGGCTTTTGTCAAAAACATCCGGCTGTTTGTCAAATCAGCAACTGTTTGAATGATCAATTGAAATCAGATTTCGGCGCATCATAATCACCAGTAATACAGCACTATATACTGATAAAGTTTTGTTATGCCGTAATTTAATACCGGAACCCCGGTCAATATCGTTCGTTTTTTGACGAACAGCAGTCAGGCTGAC
This sequence comes from Bacteroidales bacterium, assembly GCA_025454775.1. Classification (GTDB taxonomy): domain Bacteria; phylum Bacteroidota; class Bacteroidia; order Bacteroidales; family VadinHA17; genus LD21. The sequence continues at coordinate 6,259 of JALONU010000055.1, forward strand.
ACGGACGAGCTGATAATGTAAGCCACTGGTGAAAATACATTGACAAAAGAATTCCGGACACTCTTCGAAAGGCCAATTAGTGGGCGTTTGCGATTTGCATGAGATTCCACGCAGAGCTACCTTTATTCCGTAAAAAAGTTACACCGGAATGGCAGAATTTATTGTTGCGGAAAAAAAGACTGAACCGGGAAGAAAGATGGTTGCATCACCGGTTTCAAAAGGAAGAAATGAGACCAGGAGAAGCAGCTTCAGCCCCGACATTTTAGCCTTGATAGCAGAGGGAGGCTATGATTTCTTCAAATATTTCAAAAGCCTCGGCATTTCAAGGGAGCGCAACCTGCTTGTACTCTCCTCGAAGCATCATTATTATTACGATGAAAGTGATCTCAGCAGTGTGAATGTGCTGGTCAACCTCAAGAAGCTGAATCTCATAAAGCATCTCGACATGTTCCTGAGTTCGCTGGTCAGGATACTGCCGCCTGACACCACATTCATCGGCTATTTCTCCGAAGCCCGCTATGGAAAGAGGAGATACTTCAATCCGGAAAAGCTGTTAAGAGTCATCACCAGGTTTGAAAGCCTGCTGGATTCAAAGGCTGAATCTTCGATGAAAAGGGATGAAGTTTCAAAGATCCTTGAAAAGAACGGTTTCAGCATTGTCGACATGACAAGCATGAACGGGAATACATATTTCCAGACAAGGTACTCGAGGAGACCCGTTGACTGGAATTAATTTATAGCCTTACAAGGCAGAAGGACGTTATGAAGACATTCTATCAGGTCAAGTCGGAAGAATTTGGCACTGTCGTTCTCAGGAGGAGGAAGATAGCGAAAGCCCTGCGATGGTGGCTTCGCGAAAAAGGGCATAGCTGTGAGCATGCCCTTCTTCCCTTTTCCTCCCGTGAAAATATTTGCATAACTAACTCAGGCAGTAATGACGGGATATACAAACCTGATAATTGAGCAGACTCCCAAAACGCCTCACATTGATCTTAACAAGTTCACCGGCGACCTGATATTCTCCGGACGTTCAACTCCCGAGGATGCTTCCTTCATTTTTGAACCGGTACTGAAATGGACCGAACAATATATACAGAATCCCCGTCCTTCAACCAGCGTCAGGGTGAACCTCGATATATTCAATACGACAACAGCACTGTGGCTGTCGCGGATACTCAGGCTGCTTGCTTCCATCGATGTCCCTGATCATATACTTACCCTTCACCTATATCTCTCAGAAGAAGAATATGAAGCCGTTAAAGATTTCAACGATATCAGGGATGCCTTCATCCCGATAGCCGATGTTCTTCACGAAGACGTCCATAACCTGTGCATACGGCTGTACAGCAAGGACCTGAAAGATGATATCACAGCAAGTAAGCTCATACTGATAGAGAATGATCAGTATGTCCATGCCGAACTTCACTGAAACCTTGACATATCGGATCAAAAGCCATAACTTTGATATATTCCTTATCAAAGCAAAACGACCATGGCAAATCTGTCAAGAAGAAAATTCATTAAAACAGGTGTTGCAGCCGCAGGAGCTGCATTTATTGTTTCTGAAAGCTTTAACGAGCTTGCCGCAATGCCGGCTCCAAAAAAAGTCAGAATGTCCCCGGGATTCCAGGTATGGACCCTGCGCGAAAGGCTGATAAAGGATTTTCCGGGAACACTCAGGATGATGTCGGATCTCGGATATGAGAGTGTCGAAATGTGTTCCCCTCCCGGCTATGAATCTTCAGGCTTCGGGCCGCTGATGAAGTACAGCGGCAGGGAGATGAAACAGATAATCAACGATGCCGGACTGATCCTTGAAAGCACCCATTACCAGATGGGAGAGCTGAGAAGTAATCTGGATGAAAGGATTGATTTTGCACTTGAGTCAGGGCAGAAGCAGATGATAGTATCGAGTTTTGGTCTCCCGCGGAACGCAACTCTGGGCGACTGGCTGAAAGCAGCCGGCGAAATGAATGAAATGGGCATGAAGACAAAACAGGCAGGCATCCAGCTGGGATTTCACAACCATAATACCGAGTTCTCCCAGCTTGAAGGGAAACTTATCTATGATGAGCTTATTAGGATATTCGATCCCGAATATGTAAAAATGCAGTTCCAGGTTGCTGTTATTGAGGTTGGCTACAAGGCAGCTGATTATTTCAGGAAGTATCCCGGAAGGTTCATCTCGGCCCATCTTGCCGACTGGTCTCCCGAAAAGAAAGCAATGGTTCCCCTGGGCAAAGGATCTGTTGACTGGAATGAGTTTTTCGGTGCTATAAAAACAGGCGGTGTGAAGAATATATTTGTGGAGATGGATCCATCAACATTTGAAGAGAGTGTAAAATTCATCAAATCATTTTCCTATGGCAAGAAGTGAAAGAATAAACCGGAGGAAGTTCCTCGGCTCGGCGGCAGCTGCATCATTAGGACTGACAATTATTCCAAGGCAGGTTATCGGCGGTAAGGGTCACGTTCCACCGAGCGACAGGCTCACACTCGGATATATCGGCTGCGGTACGCAGGGTATAAGGGAGATGGCAACCCTTCTTCAGAATCCACGGATACAAATTGTCGCTGTTTGTGATCCGAATAAATTCACAACAGATTATGTCGACTGGTCACTTAACGGTATCCGCGACAGCATCCGGAAGGCACTTGGAGACAATTCCTGGGGGCAATGGATAAAAGGGATCCCGGGTGGGAGAGACATCGGGCTCGAGCTCGTAAGGAAATACTATGCCAAAGCCCTGGGAAATTCATCCTGGGACGGCTGCAAGTCGTACGAGGACTTCAGGGAACTTCTCGACAGGGAGACTGACATCAATGCGATCAAGATCATGACCCCCGATCATCTTCACTCAGCTGTTGCGATCGCCTCGATGCTTAAGGGCAGGCATGTGGTCACCCATAAGCCTATTGCAAACAGGATCAGGGAGGCAAGGCTTACGATAGAAACGGCAGAGAAGACTGGTATGGTGACACACCTGCTGGCCTGGAGCAAAAGGCCTGAATATGAACTGATAAAGAAATGGATCGATGAAGGGAGGATAGGGAGGCTTAAGGAAATACACAACTGGTCGAACAGGCCGGTATGGCCGCAATGGCAGGCTAATCCGACAGAGCAGATGCCTGTACCTGAAGGATTCAACTGGGACCTCTGGCTCGGGCCCGTGCCAGACAGGCCCTATAACCCGAACTATACACATGCCGTTTTCCGCGGCTGGTACGATTTTGGCGCCGGCAGCATAGCGGATATGGGTCACTACAGCCTGTTTCCGCTGTTCCTTACACTGGGCATCGATAAACCTGCGGTAAATGCAGAAGCATATGCCACTACCACGTGTACATTGAAGAACAATGTTGCAGTCGGCGTGAGAAATGATGCAGCATTCCCCCTGTCATGCATATTACGGTTCAGGTTTCCCGACATGAAAGCCCTTCCGGCATTTGAGCTCTTCTGGTACGACGGGGGAATGAAACCCCGGACTCCCGACGAGGTTCTGACTGAGGGAGGATCCCTGGAGAGGGAGGGACTAATGTTTGTTGGAGACAAGGGAACTATTATTGGTCAGTTCAGGGGGGAGAACCCTGTGCTTTATTCAAAGGGGAAGAAGATACTGCCCGAAACCAGTATACAGGAACCGGCAGATCCGGAATCGAGGGATATCTGGATAACCTCTATGCTCAGCAACAAACAATCTCCCGGCAGCTTTCAGAATTCAGGGCCTGTAACCGAAACGATCCTCCTGGGAGCTGTAGCTCTCCGGGCGGGGAGGCGTGTGGAATACGATCCGGTGAATATGAAAATAACCAACTTTCCCGAGGCAGACAGGTACCTCACCAGGGAATATCGCAAAGGCTGGGAGCTCTGACTTGTTAATTATTTCCGGTACTTGCCGGAATCATTTTCACTCCGCCGGGCCTGAAACATTCAGGTAATACAGTAAAACATACAGTCCGTTAGTCTGCTGAATACTGCAATCTGTTTCTTCGTTATCGTTAACGGTTAAGCCGATGCGTTTTCCATGCATCTTTTGGCCAGTTTAGCGGTCATTAGTGTGGATTCAGTATAAGCAGAAAATAATTTCAGACAGACAGTAATAACTTAATTAAAAACAAACGCCATGAAAAAGATCTTTTTATTAACGGTATTGGTTTTTGCCTTATGTCTCGGGACATATGCAAGGAAACTGGTCAGTGAAGGAACAACTAACACTCCTCTCGGGAAGTACAAAATTGAGCTTGATGACAAATACATGAGGATCAATGGATTCCAGCACAGACCCTATGTAGTCTCGTTCGAGAATACAGGAATGGAAGTCAGGGTAGCCGTAACGATGGAAAGGGGATGCAGAAAATATTATGTTCTTTCTGACAACCTTTCGGTGCAGTATGTCAGCAACAGGCATTATTTTGGAGTGGAAAGGCTTGACAAGGAACTTGCAGCCGAGGGTTACCAGACTGCTGACCTGAATTTGAACAGGGAAGAGTATTTCCATCAGAAAGCAATAACCTGCGGGGAGAGATGGAGAAAGGATAAAACAGCTCTTATTGCAGCTTTTTACCCAAGGCTTCTGAGTAATACTGAAGAGGTACTTGCAGTGAAGTAGGATCTTTCAGGGACAGGGACTGATCCGAAGAGAGGGTAAATCAATACCTTCGCCGGTGCCGCATGAATTCCAAAGAATCATGCGGCACTTTCTTTATCAGGAGCGATAACTGTTTGAATGGTTTGTCATTATGCCGGAATAGCAAAAGTAATTCCGGTTTTATTCTTAATTTTGAATTCTGACAGGCATTCATTATGTCTAAAGCCAGGTAATTAATGAAAATAAAGTTAAACCCTGCATTTTTTTTGCTGATCGCAGTGAGTTTCTTTTCATGCAGGGGAGATGGTGATGAAAACGGATCAGATCCGGGCGACAAGGTAGCTCCCGAGATGACTTCCACCATGCCTGCTGACGGTGCAACGCGGGTGTCGGCAACAACAAGCATTTTCGTTTATTATGACGAAAGCATTTTCCTGGCTGACAATTACCAGATAACGGCTAACGGCCAGCTCGTAACAGCCGATGCATCGGGGAGCAAGGTTACGTTAAACGTAACACTTTCAGCAGGAACAATTTACAATATAGTTATCACCTCCAAATCGGTCAGGGATGCCGGGAACAACTATGCCGCTGCAGTGAGTTTTTCCTTTACAACAAAATATCCTCAGCCTTCCGACGGGAAGTATGAAGCCGAATACGGTTTGTGGTCAACTGGAAATTCAGTCCTCACATCGATAAGCGGATATTCAGGTACAGGATATGTGGGTGGATTTCACAATGCAACCGACTTTGTGACTTTCGAGATGGAAAACATCACGGCAGGAAAGTATGACCTGCTTATCAGTTATTCCACAGCCGATTACGGAAGCAAGATCTGCAACGTAGACATAAACGGCATACAGGGAACTTTTGAACTGCTTTCTTCTGCCGGGTTCACAGAAAAGAAATTTGCCACAGTAGTATTGAAAACAGGGACTAATACCGTAAAGGTGCTGCCAAACTGGACCTGGTTCCATATCGATTATGCAAAGATCGTCACTAATTCATCGGCCGATGCGCCGTTCAACCTTGATGCAAATCCCGTAACTCCTTCACCCTCATCCCAGGCGGTAAAACTTTATGACTTTCTGAAGGCAAATTTCCTGTACAATGTCATTTCAGGGACCATGGCAGCCCACAGCACGAATATCAACGAGGCGACCTGGGTTCACGACCAGACAGGAAAGTGGCCGGCACTGACCTGTTTTGATTTTATCGATCACACAACACCGAATTCGACATGGGTTCAGTATGATGCCCCGTTAAACATGGGAAAGGCCTGGTGGGACAACAACGGCATTGTCGCCCTTATGTGGCACTGGCGCGATCCGCTTGACAAGGACGGGGAGTTCTATTCATCAAAAACCACATTTGATGTATCGAAAATCACCAATACATCATCTCAGGAATATATTGAGATGCTCAGGGATATTGATACTGTTGCAAAGTACCTCAGGGATTTCAGGGATGCGAACGTACCTGTCATCTGGAGGCCTCTTCACGAGGCTGCAGGAGGCTGGTTCTGGTGGGGAGCAAAAGGCGCGGCTCCATGCAGGGCTCTCTGGCAGCTGATGTACGACAGGCTGGTAAACTACCACGGCCTGAACAACCTTATCTGGGTCTGGACGACAAACACCTCCGCCGATGCTCTCGAATGGTATCCCGGGCATAATTATGTCGACATTGTGGCCATGGATATTTACCCGGGGGAAAACCATCACGCATCACAGTATTTTGAATTCTACAGGGTTAAGGAAAAATTCGAAGGCCGTAAAATAATTGCCCTGTCTGAATGCGGTTCCGTACCAGATCCGGCGCTGATGAAACAATACGGCGATATGTGGTCGTGGTTCATGCCGTGGAACGGCGACTATACCAGGTCAGATTCTCATAACGGAGCCAACTGGTGGAAGAAATTTTTCGGATACAGCTATGTGATCACCAGAGATAAAATGCCAGATCTTCATTAATTAAAAACGAAAAACATGAAAGCACTATCAATTTCACTGGCACTGCTTCTTTCTGCACTTTTCAATGTTTCCGGACAACAGGGTCTCTCAGTCGGGGAAAAGGCACCAGTGTTCAGGGCAGCGGCCGACGATGGCTCTGTATGGGACATTAAGAAATTCCTGGGTAAGGATAATATCGTCATATATTTTTACCCGGCGGCAATGACCGGAGGGTGTACAAAGCAGGCATGCGCCTACCGCGATCGCAGCGAAGATCTTAAAACTGCAGATGCTGTAGTTGTGGGAATAAGCGGCGACAGGGTTGAGAATCTGAAATTATTCAAACTGGCAGAAAACCTGAATTTCACTCTTCTTTCCGACGAGAAGGGGGAAATAGCCGGAATGTTCGGGGTACCTCTTGGAGAAGGAGGAGCCATAAAGAGAACAGTTGCAGGAGAGGAACATGAGCTTGTCAGGGGTATTACCCCGAAGCGGTGGACTTTCATAGTAGGAAGGAACGGGAAGATAATTTACAAGAATGAGACCGTTAACGCTGAAAAAGACACTGAAGAAGTGATCAGCTTCCTTAAGCTGCAGGCAGGGAAATAAAACGTCGGTCTTTTCCGAATAAGGGAAGATCTTACCGGCTATGTATAAATCACTGATCCGGAAAACAGGTAATCGGGATCCTGTTAAAATATTAAGCAGGGGGAGCCATGGTTTTAAGTGCATGGTAAACCAGGAACACAGGCCATACCAGGGCTTTAAGGAAGCCCAGAACACCCATCCAGAAACCTGTTGCAGCTGAAATGTAATAAATAGCTGCCCCGATAAGTCCAAGGCCGTATACTGCACCTGAAACGGGAGCATTCTGTTTAATCTGATCTTTCATTGAAGATTGGTTTAAAGGTTTAAAAGATTTGTAAACTTAAAACAGGATCAAATTTATACCTTGTTTTAACTTCTGACAAAATATTTTTCAGCATCCGGAAACTTTTCCGTGCCGGAATTGTTTAATTCTCCTGAGAGGCTTTTTTAATATCACCCTTTCTGAGAAAAATCAATGAAAGCCATCGCGAAAGGAGATTTTATTCCTGACTTGTCACTGACAGATATCAACGGGAAAGTGCATGATATCAGCAGACTGAAGGGGAAGAAACAGATTGTTTTGATCTTTTATCCTCCTGACGGAACTAACGGTTGCAACAATATCATATGCCAGTTTCACGACATCTCAAACTATTTCGACAGCAAGGAATATGAAATCTTTGGCATCTGCGGACTTCCGCGTGAGGAGATAAAGGACTCCAGCAGATTCCAGGATCTTAAATTTCCTGTCGTATGCGATTATGATTTTTCAGCCAGGAGATCATTCGGGATTCCATATCTGAGGTTTGGCAAATATAATAAGCTTCTTACCCATGCTTTTGGTATAAAACAGGGGAGGCTTACATTTGTAACGGACAAGAACGGCAGGGTCATCTATAAGACCAATTCCACCGACGGACTGATTTGCCAGGCAGATGAAGCCCTTAAGATCTTATTCCTTCTGGGACGTAACATCAGGCAAACTGAGAAGAAACCTGCGTGACATACCAGCCTTAATAAACACTCAGCCAATCACCAAGGCACACGCTGCTGAAGCCCAGGTCTCAGGAAGCGGGATCAACTTTAATTAACTGCTATGAGACGAACGTCCTGTAAATATTAAGCTGTAAATTTGGCTCCGTGGCAAATTGGGGTACTGAGATGCCGCGGAGTTTTTATTTCAAATAACAGAGAACGAAAGTGAAAAAGGAAAAAGCCTCAATCAGGAATATATGGCCATGGTGGAGGTGGCTGATGACAGTATTGAACATAACGGCTCTGGTACTGACCGCTGTGATGAGCTGGCATCACCTGGCAGGAGGATCGATGGCGGGCTGCGGCGGTGGAAGTCCATGCGAGCAGGTGCTCAGCAGCAGATGGTCGGTTGTTTTTGGAATATTGCCTGTCAGCGGACTGGCAATGGGGGTATATCTTGCTATGCTGGCTGCAGGTTTTTACACCGGTCCCTCTTCGGAGCTGCCGGTACGCAGGCTTGCCTGGGGCACAATGCTGATACTGGCCGGTTCGGTCGTCGGAAGCGCTATATGGTTCACGATAGTACAGAAATGGATCATCAGGAGCTTCTGTCCATATTGCCTGTCTGCCCATCTTACGGGCGTGATCTTGTCTGCCCTGGTGATCTGGCATTCCGTGAAAGAGTACCAGGGAAATTCATTCCGTCCAATGCAGGTGGCGGGAAGAGTATTCGCCGGACTGGCGCTGGCAGGCGTGCTGGTTGCTTTTCAGTCCGGAACTGGTACGGCACCCGCCTATGCGGAAGGAGAGTCACAAACTTACGTTCCTGCTGTTGAGTACAGGGATTTTCCCCTCAAGGGTTCTCCGGATGCACCCTACATCGTTACACTGCTTTTTGATTATCAGTGTTCCTTTTGTCAGAGAATACATTTCATGCTCGATGAGGTGATCCTCCGGTATTCCGGCAAGGTGGCATTCGCACTTTGCCCGGCACCCCTGAGCAACCAATGCAATCCATACATTCCAATGGATGCGGATGAATTCAGGAACTCCTGCGAGCTGGCAAGGATAGGAATGGCAGTGTGGGTAGCTGACCTTGAGCAGTTTCCGGTTTTCGAAAACTTCATGTTCACCTTTGAGTCGGGAGACAGGTGGCAGCCGCGAAGCCCGGAAGAAGCAAAGGCGAAGGCAATTGAACTGGTCGGCAGCGATAAGTTCAACGAAGCTATATCCGATCCACTGGTAAGCCGGTATATTGAAACTGCAGTGCAGATTTACGGACAGACCCTGAGGAACGGAAAGGGAGGGATCCCAAAACTTATTTACGGGCCGCGATGGATCATCCCTGAGGTCTATAATGCAGATGATCTCGCAGCGATCCTCCAGAAGAGCCTTGAAG
>JALONU010000056.1 GCA_025454775.1 Bacteroidales bacterium
TTCATGGCCCTTGGCATGATGCTCCCGGGTATGTTTGCAGGCTGGCTTCAGGAACATCTGGGCTACAATCACTTCTTCCTGTGGGTGATGATCTGCAGCATAGTCCCGCTCATTGCCGTGTCATTGCTGAAAATTGATCCTGAATTCGGTAAGAAAAGCAGGAAATAGCTTAGTAAATCATCATGCCTGATGAAAGAGGACGCGGGATTTGACACCCTGAGGAATGAGCTGGAAGGAGATCTTCATGACGATAAGACCTGGAGAATACTTTATGCAACCGATGCATCTTCCTACAGGGAACTACCGCTAGCCGTCACCCGTCCGAAAAATACTGACGACATTAAGAAAATAATAGCCTACGCAAGGGAACATAACCTGTCGGTTATCCCGCGCGGCGCAGGTACCTCGCTTGCCGGCCAGGTTGTGGGTCCTGGTATTGTCATGGATATTTCCAGGTACTTGACACGCATCATCGAATTTAATCCGGAAGAGAAATGGGTTATCGTGGAACCGGGAGTTGTCCTTGACGAGCTGAACATTTTCCTGGCTCCGCACGGACTTAAGTTCGGACCAGAAACATCAACTTCAAACCGCTGCTGCATTGCAGGAATGCTGGGAAATAACTCCTGCGGGGCACATTCACTTATTTATGGCAGCGTAAGGGATCACATTCTTGAAGCTGATGTTGTACTATCAGATGGGTCGGAAGCTAATTTCAGAGCCCTCGACGCCGAAGAATTCAATCGTAAATGTGACAATAGCGTCAAAAGTCTTGAGTCGGCAATTTACAGGAATATAAGGGAAATATTATCTGACCCGGTGAACAGGAAGGAGATTGAAGAGAATTTCCCTCATCCCGGACTTAAGAGGAGGAACAACGGGTATGCACTCGATTCACTCATACAAACAGATCCCTTTACCGGAAACGGTATTAAGATAAACCTCTGCAAGCTTCTGGCCGGGTCGGAAGGAACACTGGCCTTTACAACGAGGATGAAGCTGAATCTTGTTCCTGTTTCCACCCGGAAGACAGGACTGATTTGTGCACATTTCAGCAGCCTGCAGGATGCTGTAAAGGCTAATATCCTGATACTTAAACATAAACCTGCTGCAATCGAGATGATTGACGATTTCATACTCGACTGCACTAAAAACAATATAGAGCAGAGCAGGAACAGGTTCTTCATTAACGGCAAACCCAAAATAATCCTGCTGATTGAGATACTGAGAGACACGGTCGCAGAGATTGAACAAACGGCAGAGGCCATAGAACAGGATCTCCGGCATTCAGGTTACGGATATCACTTCCCGCTTTTTACGGACGAGGAAGAAATAAAAAGGATATGGGAACTGCGTAAGGCAGGACTGGGTGTTCTGCTGATCATTCCGGGCGAAAAGCGAAGTATCCAGGTCATAGAGGATACGGCAGTCCTTCCCGATTTGTTCCCCGAATATATTGCTGAATTCCAGGAACTTCTCGTAAAGCACAATCTTAGCTGCGCCTACTATGCCCACATAGCCACCGGAGAACTGCACCTAAGCCCCCTGCTTAATCTGAGGGATGAACAGGATGTAAATACTTACAGAATGCTTGCCGAAGATGTAGCACGTCTGGTAAAGAAATACAGGGGTTCACTCAGCGGCGAACATGGTGATGGCAGGCTACGTGGGGAATTTATTCCCCTTATGCTCGGCAGTCATAATTATGATCTTCTCCGGAGGATAAAAAAAACATGGGACCCATCAAATGTTCTGAATCCCGGAAAGATCACGGATGCACCTCCCATGGACCATGATCTGAGATACATTCCGGGCAGGGACCCTTCTCCCATGAAAACCGCATTCAGATTCCCTGAGAAGAGAGGATACCTGCATGCCGTTGAGATGTGCAGCGGATCGGGTGACTGCAGGAAGAGTGCCCTGATCGGAGGTACGATGTGCCCTAGCTTCATGGCAACACGGGATGAGGACAAATCAACGAGGGGACGGGCCAATATACTACGCGAATTCCTGACAAGGTCGGAAAAGGACCATGCTTACGACCATAAGGAAATTATTCAGGTGATGGATCTCTGCCTTTCGTGCAAGGCATGCAAATCTGAATGCCCTTCGAATGTAGATATGACAAAACTTAAGGCAGAGTTCCTTCAGCATTACTATGATATTCACGGGATCCCCCTGAGAAGCCTTCTCGTTGGATGGCTTCCGCGTCTCTATGCACTGGCAATGCCGTTCAGACCGGTGGCAAATCTCCTCACGGGCACAAAGCTTTTCGCCAGGATGATTGGCTTTACGCCTGAAAGGAAGATACCTGAACTGTCCGGGATCAGCCTGCGGCGCTGGATGTCAAAAAACAAACCATCAGAGTACCCCAATGGTAAAGTATACCTGTTCGCAGATGAGTTCACGAACTACAACGAAAGCGATATTGGAATCAAGGTAATACTCCTTCTTCAGAAGCTTGGCTATGATGTGGTGATACCCAGGCACATAGAGAGCGGAAGGACCTTTCTTTCAAAAGGAATGACGAGACGTGCCGCATCCGTTGCCAGGAGAAATATATTGATGCTAAAGGAAATCATTACAGAAGAAACACCACTGGTCGGGATAGAGCCATCGGCAATACTTACTTTCAGGGATGAATACAGGGATCTTGATCTTTCATGCAGCGACATGGCCCATGAACTGGCACGTAATACGATGCTTCTTGAGGAATTCGTCTGCCGCGAAGCTGAAAAAGGAAAGATACTCCCGGAACAGTTTACCAGCCAGCCAGCGAGGATATTACTCCACGGGCACTGCCAGCAAAAAGCTATCTCAGGCACTCTCAGTACGAAAAAAATGCTATCATTACCGTCGAATTACAGGGTACTGGAAATCCCGAGCGGCTGCTGCGGAATGGCAGGTTCATTCGGATATGAAAAGGAGCATTACGATCTTAGCATGAAGATAGGGGAAATGGTTCTTTTCCCTGCTGTAAGGTCTGCTGGTAGCGATACGATAATTGCTGCATCCGGAACCTCATGCAGGCACCAGATAATGGAGGGAACAGGAAGGAAAGCATATCACCCTGCTGAGATCCTGTATGATGCCCTTATCAGGAACGATAACATCTAAACAAGTCAATATGAAACCAATGGAACTTAGTCCCGTTGAACAGATTTTCTTCAATAACTCCGGCAGGGAGAAATGGACAACCAGGCTTCCCTATATCATAGTTAAAAACCTGCCTGACCTTGGACTGCTTACATCACTGAGGTTCCTGGAATGGGTAGCGGAAAATCCGGAAGGTGTAATAAGTCTGCCGACGGGAAAAACTCCGGAATACTTCATAAAATGGACACAGAGGATACTCGACGGCTGGGAGAGCAGGGAGATGCGGAAGCTGAGAGAGGGTAACGGACTGATCCTGTCAGCCAAACCATCGCTGAAGGGTCTGCATTTTGTTCAGATGGATGAATTTTATCCTATAAACCCGGAACACCATAACAGCTTTCATGATTATGTGCTGAATTATTATATCAGGGGTTTCAGTCTCGACCGTAAAAAAGCTGTCCTGTTCAACGCCAATGAGATCCCGCTTCCGGAGGGAAAACATTATTCCGGGGTTTTTCCCGACAGCAGGATAGACCTGACCCTCAGGAACAGGGAGCCGCTTACGGCACTGGAAAAACTTCAGCAGGCAGCGATCTTCTCCATCGACAACTGGTGCATGAACTTTGAAGAAAGGATAAGGAGCATGGGCGGCATAGGCTTCTGGTTGGGAGGCATGGGCCCTGACGGGCATATAGCCTTCAACACAAGGGGAAGCGACCATAATTCAACCACGAGGCTTACAGCCACTAACTTCGAATCGCAGGCTGCAGCTGCAGGCGACTTGGGAGGGATAGAAGTGTCTAGGAACAGGCTCGTGCTGACTATAGGCCTGGGAACCATAACCTATAATCCTGCCGCCGTATCCATAATTTTTGCTGCTGGCGAAGCAAAGGCAAAAGTAGCCAGGAATGCACTGGAGAACGGTCCCGACAACCTCTACCCGGCAACAGTACTTCAGCGCCAGAGGAATGCAAGGTTTTATCTTACCGAAGGCGCAGCTGCACAGCTGGCGGATTCCATAGAAAAATACTACCGTGAAGGCGAATGGACATTTGAGAAAACGGAAAAAGCCGTCGTTGACCTTTGCATGAATATCGACCGGTATGCCCATAAACTAACCCTCGACGATCTCAAAAAAGACAGGTATTGTTCAATGATACCCGGCCTGAGCATAAAGAAAGTGGATGAAGTGATCGAATCGACGAAAAGAAAGATCGATACCGGGCTTAAGAAGGAAGAAAACCAGGTGTTCCTTCATACCGGACCCCATCATGACGACATTATGCTTGGTATTTTCCCGAATATAATCCCCCAGCTTAGGGAAAAATCGAACAGCTTCTATTTTTCGGTATTTACTTCGGGATTTACTGCAGTAACGAATATCATGTTGCAGAACCTGCTTGAGGAGACTCTCAGCCTCATTACCCAGGGCAAGATCCAGATGCTGAAATATCCCGATTTCTTCGACCAGGGCTACATGTACAAGTTCGACAAGGATGTAAGCCATTATCTCGATAAGATCGCTGACCACGACAGTAAGGGAATGCTTCGGGGTGTATGCCACAGGCTTACAAGGGTGATGGTTGATATTTACAAACTCAGGTCAGAGCAGGAACTGACCGACAGGATAAAGCTGAACATCGAAAGGCTCAGTTCATCGTACAGCGGGGAGAAAAATCCTCCTGACATCCAGAAGCTCAAGGGGATGCTCCGGGAGTTTGAGGAAGAACTGGTATGGGCCCATTATGGAGTGAGGGTGAAAAATATAGAACATCTCCGTCTTGGCTTTTACACAGGCGACATATTCACACCGCAGCCCAGCAGGGAACGCGATGTAGAACCAATTGTCGATATGCTGAGAAGGATACAGCCCACGGTAATAAGCCTCACTTTCGATCCGGAGGGCTCCGGCCCCGATACCCATTACAAGGTTTTACAGGCACTGGCTGAGGCCTTGAGACAGTGGCAGAAGGAACGCGATATTTCAAATATCAGGATCATAGGTTACAGGAACGTTTGGTACAGGTTCCATCCGGCAGAGGCGAATGTTTTCACTCCTGTATCACTCAACTCCATGGCAGTCCTCGACTGGTCCTTCAGGAACTGCTACATCTCGCAGGTCGATGCTTCTTTCCCGAGCTATGAACTAGACGGTCCTTTCAGCCAGCTCTCTCAGCAGATATGGGTCGACCAGTTCAAAAGGGTGCAGCTCATACTTGGGAAGGACTTCTTCTATGACAACGAAAGTCCCAAGGTCAGAGCCACTCATGGCATGATATATCATAAGGAGATGACTCCGGATGAATTCCTGAGGCATGCACGCGAACTCGAAAAGAGCATGGAAGGAGAGGTTACGTAATTTCGGATTGCGGCCTCCTTCGCTGAAGCTATGGAGGCTAATAGATTGCTGATTTCGGATTGAGGATTTCGAAATTCGAAATTCGAAATTCGAAATTCGAAATGTAAGACTCTTAAAGAATGATGAAGTTAATTGGATATGTCCTTCTTCTGGCGGTCGTATTTGCACCGCAGGCATTTTCGCAGTATCACCCGAAGACGGAAATGAGGGCTGTCTGGATCGCAACGGTAAATAACGTCGATTGGCCGTCGAAACCAGGATTGACCACTGAAGAGCAGAAGAAAGAAATTACCGGGCTGCTGGATAAGTTAACCGGCTATAATCTAAATACGGTGATCTTCCAGGTAAGACCTGCTGCAGATGCATTTTATCCTTCGGCAATAGAACCCTGGTCGTGGTGGCTCACCGGGGAACAGGGAAAAGCACCCGAACCTTTCTATGATCCTCTCGAATTCATGATCAGGGAATGCCGGAAGAGGGGATTTGATATTCATGTCTGGCTGAATCCCTACAGGGCAGTTACCGATACGGCGAATATAGTATCGGTAAACCATATCACCAGGATTCACCCGGAGTGGTTCCTGACTTACGGAAAAACAGTCTATTTTGATCCCGGCCTCCCGCAGACCCGCGATTATGTCAGCAGTGTTGCAGGGGATATTGTAAGGAGATATGACATTGACGCAGTGCACATGGACGATTATTTCTATCCATACAGGATATCCGGGAAGGAATTCCCTGACGACAGTTCCTTCTGTAAATTTCCAAATGGATTCAGTCCTGATGATAAGGAGGACTGGAGGCGTGACAACGTCAACAGGATAATCAGGCAGCTCAGCGACACTATTAAAGCTGTTAAGCCCTGGGTGGAATTCGGGATATCTCCCTTTGGCGTGTGGAGGAACAGTGATAAGGATACACTCGGATCAGAAACAAGGGCGGGCCAGACAAACTACGATGATCTGTATGCCGACATCCTGCTATGGCAGAAGGAAGGATGGATAGATTATATAGTGCCGCAGATATACTGGCACATCGGATTTGAAGTTGCTGATTATGAGGTCCTTTCTGACTGGTGGAACAGGAATGCATTCGGCTGCAGACTTTATATTGGCCAGGCTCCCTACAGGATAAACAGGAAAGCAGCCGCCAGGGAGTGGAGATCGTCAATGCAGATCACAAGGCAGGTGAAGATGAACCGTAAGATCCCGCTTGTAAGCGGCTCAGTATATTTCAGCGCAAAGGTGCTGAGAGATAATCCTCTTCGTCTTAAAGAGAGGCTGACACGCGATCTGTACCGATATCCTGCATTGCCACCTTCAAATAACAGGATTGATCCTGTCATTCCCGGTCAGCCTTTTGATACGGAACTTACGTACAGTGTAGATTCACTCCGTTTTTCCTGGCGGGGAAGAGAGAACACGAAGAAATTCGTGATCTACAAACTCCGGAGGAATAAACCTGCCGACCTGAATGATCCTGCGAACATTCTCCAAGTGACATCAGATACACTGTTTTCCGCTCCTTCCGGGAGGAATAATAACCCGGGAAGATACTATTACATGGTCAGCTCAATGAGCAGGACGAATACCGAGAGTGATCCGGTATATTTCTGATTACCTGTACAGGAAATACTTCTCCGCTTTCTTTTTGTAATCCGGAATATCATTCATCCAGATATTATAAATCGATGCCACGCTCCAGGTCCTGCTGAATTCTTTCCTGATCCTGTCAGTCCCGCAAACCTTGTCGAACATCCCGAGTCTTGCCTTTTCGCACATCGAAAAGATGTCTTTACCCGGCCAGAGTTTATGAGCTTCCTGGATTATATAAAACTGGAGAAGTGAGAGCGGGGCCTTTGCCGGATCTGTAAGGTGGATCTGAACACCGCTTACCATTTTGCCTGAAGAGACGCTGTAGTAGGGTTTGTAATGCACCGGTCTGAAGGTCACACCTGGCAGCCTGATTTCATTCAGTGCAGCAGCCAGTGAGTCGGCATCGAACCACTCAGAGGCAAAGAGCTCGAAGGGAAGGGTGTAACCGACACCTATGCTTGCAACATACAACTCACCGAATATCCCCGTGGCAGGATAGTAAAGCGTGGAATGCATATGAGGGATATGTGGTGAAGATGGTACCCATGGCAGGCCTGTATCACTGAAAAGCATCTCCCTTTTCCACCCTTTCATCGGGATGACTTTCAGTTTGCATCTTATGCCATCTTTCAGGAGACCTTCCCCGTTCAGGAAAAGAGCCAGTTCTCCCACAGTCATCCCATGAATGTATGGTATCGGGAACTGGCTGACAAAAGAAGTGAATGCCCTCTCGGTAATCGGCCCTTCCATGCGCAGCCCTCCAAGGGGGTTCGGCCGGTCCAGAACAATAAGCTCCTTGTCGTTCTCTGCGGCAGCCTCCATTGCCAGTCCCAGGGTGCTGATATATGTATATGACCTTGATCCTATGTCCTGTATGTCATATACAAGAACATCAATGTCTTTGAGCATCCCGGGAGTAGGTTTGCGCGTTGTACCATAGAGGCTATGGACCGGCAGTTTTGTTACCTGGTCGGTAACCGTGCCAACCGTCTCACCTGCAGTGAATTCACCCCTTATCCCGTGCTCGGGGCTGTATAGGGCTGTCAGCCTGACACCGCCCGCTTTGAAGAATATGTCAATTCCCGACGTGAATTTGCTGTCGATCCCGGTCGGGTTGGTTATCAGTCCGACTCTTTTGCCCTGGATCTCCCGGAAATTATTCTCCCTCATTACTTCCAGACCGGTCATAACCTGCTGGCCATTCAGGAAGGGAAAGGAACAGGCAAGAATGAAAACCAGGAACTGAGATTTTATGGTTAATGATCTGCATTTCATTGGTTTACTGCTGACAAAAAATGTGAATAAAAAATTTCTGTTAAAAGTAGTTAAAATTTGTTCCAATTAATAAATTTGTAAGATGTATTACAACTTTCTGTCTTAATGAGGCAGGGATTCATGTTAATAGTCCTGATTCTGGCTGGAGGCTGCAAGCCCGGTACAGATATCATTATTCTCCAGAAGGAACTGGATTCAATAATAGTAAAATGGGTTCCTGACCAGCGTGAAGCTGTCGGAACAGTAAAGCTGGATATAGACACAGACGGGGAACTGGTGCTTAAAGGAGAGACCGATATCCCCGTTCTCAGGGATAATATCTTGAAATTCCTGGATGACAGGGAGCTGGTTTATCAAGGAGGTATTGACCTGCTTCCTGATTCCACAATAGGAGAGAAGAAGTGGGGGCTCACCTCGGTAAGTGTCAGTAACATGAAGGCTGCACCTTCTCATTCCTCGGAGCTTGTATCACAGGCAATTATGGGTACTCCGGTAAGGCTGCTTAAAAAATCCGGAAGCTGGATACTGGCACAAACCCCCGACAGATATATCGGATGGATAAACAGCAGCAGTATTACTGCTCTGACGGATACTGACTTTGAAGCATGGAAGAAAACACGCAGGTTCATATACCTGAACAGATTTGGCGACGTTTTCCCCGGGAGGGATTCCAATACACTCGTCTCTGACATTGTAACAGGATCGGTAGTTGCCGACTCGGGAGGAAAGGAAGGAATTGCCAGGGTTGCTTTGCCCGACGGCCGGAAAGGCTTTATTGCACGGGAACTGCTGGCAGACTTTGACCTTTGGTGTTCGACAGTAAGCCCTGAACCGGAAAGCCTTGTCAGGTTTGCCAGGATGTTCACGGGGCATCCCTATCTCTGGGGAGGAACTTCTCCGTATGCCGTTGACTGCAGCGGATTCATGAAAATGATCTATCTCACGGGAGGGATAATCCTTGCCAGGGACGCCTCACAGCAGTACAGGTATGGCATAAGCGTCGACATATCATCATCGCTTGATTCACTGCGCCCCGGAGACCTTGTTTTCTTCGGTTACGTAAGCAGCGAAGGGACGGAACGGATAAACCATGTCGGAATGTATATTGGCGACACGAAAGTCATTCATGCGTCAGGTATGGTCAGAATAAACAGCCTCGACTCGACCAGATCAGACTATAGTTCATATCTAGGCACACGTCTGAAGGGTGCGAGACGGATCATAGGTGCTCAAAACGGGAAAGGCACAGAGAGAGTGGCACTAAGCAACTGGTACCGAAGTAAGTTATGAATAAACGTCAATTCTTAAAATACGGAACAGTGATTGCCGGAGGACTTATAACCGCGAACACCGGAGCGCTGGGAAGAATTATGGCCGACGGTTCTTACCCTCACAGACGCAGGAAAGCTGTCCTCAGACTCCTTTTTAAACCATATGAGTTGCAGCTCAGGCATGTTTTCACTCTTGCCTCCGGTTCAAGGACCACAACACCGGTAGTACTTACACGGCTTGAATTCGATGGTCAGTTCGGCTTCGGGGAAGCCTCAATGCCTCCTTATCTTGGAGAAAGCCATGAGACAGTGCTGAAATTCCTTTCACAGGTTAACCTTGAGCAGTTTACCGATCCGTTCCTGATGGAGGATATACTTGCATACGTCGATGGGATTATGCCGGGCAACCATGCAGCCAAAGCTTCGGTCGATATAGCCCTGCATGACCTTGTGGGAAAGATCATCGGCCGTCCCTGCTACAGGATATGGGGACTAGACCCCGGAAAAACACCGTTAACGAGTTTTACCATCGGAATAGATACTACGGAGATCGTACGACAGAAAGTACGTGAAGCTGCTCCTTATCATGTTCTCAAAGTAAAGCTTGGCGCCGGCGACGATAAAATAATGATCAATACTATCAGGGAGATCAGTGATAAACCTGTCTGCGTGGACGTTAACCAGGGCTGGAAAGACCGGGGCTATGCTCTTGAAATGGCACACTGGCTGAAAGACAGGAATGTCATGTTCATTGAACAGCCTATGCCGAAGACACAAGTTGACGACCTGGCCTGGCTGACTCAGAACTCACCACTGCCCATTGTCGCTGATGAAGCTGTTCAGACCGTGAGCGACCTGCTGGAAGCCAGGGGATTGTATTCAGGAGTCAATATCAAGCTCATGAAATGCGGCGGGATGAACCAGGCAGTTAAAATGGCCTGGATGGCAAGGGCAATGAACATGAAAGTGATGATTGGATGCATGACTGAGACATCATGTGCCATATCGGCAGCAGCCCAGCTCTCCCCGCTGGCCGACTGGGCCGACCTCGACGGCAACCTCCTGATCACAAATGACTGCTGGGAAGGCATAACGATCCGTGACGGTAAAGTGACCCTCAATGACAGGCCCGGCATAGGGATCAGGGAGAAAGTTAAGATCTTCTGAACCGAAAAACAGCAAAATTTTAATAGTTGTAATACATCATACAAAAAAAAATCTTAAATTGTGTTTCAAAAACATCCTGACTTATTCAATAACCCAATAACTAACCAACAATCGATGAAATGAAAAGAATTCTGTTATTGTCTATGACGGCGGTAATGCTGTTCTCACTCTTCCAAACAGCTTCCGCCCAGACCAAAACCATAACTGGTTTTGTGATCGATGCCAGCACCAATGAGGGGCTTGCCGGTGTGAATGTGGTTGTTAAAAACACTACCATCGGGGCCACTACAAGAGCTGACGGAACCTATACACTTAGCAATGTGTCGCCGGGCCAGGTACTCGTCTTTACCTTCATAGGCTATGTCCCCAAAGAGGTAACGGTGGGAACCCCGTCCCGGATTGACGTGACACTTACCCCTGAGTTGACTGCAATAGGGGAAGTCGTGGTAACTGCCCTTGGTATCAAGGAAGAGAGAAAAAACCTCGGAGTTGCGGTGACAGAAGTAAAAGGAGCAGAAGTCATTCAGACCCAACGACTTAACTTCGTTGATGCCCTTCAGGGCCGTGTAGCCGGCATAACCATCAACCAGTCATCCGGTCTGCCCGGCGCTTCTTCACAGGTGGTGATCAGGGGTATCAGCTCCCTGTCGCAGAGCAACGAGCCTCTTTATGTTGTTGACGGACTGCCTTACAATAACAGGACCTTCACGACGAATTCACTTGCATCAGCAGGGATATCCGGTCCTTCTCTCGAAAACAGGTATACAGACTTTACCAACAGGGCTGCCGACATTAACCCTGACGACATCGAGACCATTACTGTTTTGAAAGGACCCGAAGCCACCTCACTCTATGGTGTTGATGCCTCCAATGGGGCCATCATAATAACGACCAAGAGAGGCAAGGCAGGAACGACAAGGCTTAACTACAGCAACAGCTTCCAGGTTGTCAAAATCACCAAATATCCGGAGATCCAGCAGATTTATGGTCAGGGTAACTACGGGATGACCGATAATACGAGCTTTAACTATTTCGGAGAACCTTATGCTGCTGACTCAGCTTTGTACGACAACATCAGGGCATTCTTCCATAACGGCTTTACACAGAGGCACAACCTGTCGATGGACGGCGGAACGGATAAGCTATCATACCGTGTCTCGACCGGATTTAACGATGTGGGAGCTGTTATTGACGGAGCAGGTCAGAGGAAGATAAACCTCTCGAGCGCCCTGCACGGGACTCCAGTGAAATGGCTGAACTACGACTTTTCCCTGGCATATACGAACGACTACGTCGATGGGGTATTCAAGAGTACCTACGGACCTATGATAGGATTGCTCAGGTGGCCTTCGGGAGACGATGCAGAGAATTACCTGAATCCAGACGGCACAAGGAGGAAATTGTCAACATCAAGTTCGGAGTTTGATAATCCTTATTTCAACATAAACAAGAACGACTACTGGACGAAGACAAACCGGCTGACGAACGTTACATCCATTAACCTGATTCCCGTAGAATGGCTCTCCCTGGTCGGGAAGATCGGGTTTGATTTTTATTCCAACCAGAATTACATACTCCGTCATCCCGAATCATACATTGCATATTCGGTTAGTGGGATGATAGATGATGCCGTGGCGAACAACCGCAGCCTCAACATAGAGTATTACGCTAATTTCAAGAAAAAATTCGGGGATTTCAGCATCGATGTTAAAGCAGGAAGCACGGTTTATGACTATTCATATAAATCTGTTGCCGGTTACGGACAAGGTTTCCTGGATCCGAACTTTGCATCCCTCAACAACATACCTCCCGACAAGCAGAGAACAAGGTCAGTGCTTCAGCAAAGAAGGGTTGTAGGCTTATTCGGAGTGGCTAACTTCAATTATATGAGCTTTTTTAACCTCCAGCTTACAGCAAGGAACGACTGGTCTTCGACCCTGCCTATCGGTAACAACTCCTTTGCATACCCCGGCGCCAACTTCGCTCTTATCCTTTCCGAGATCCCGTACTTCAAGGATTTCGCATGGCTCTCGCTGGCAAAGATTAGAGGCGCATATGGCATAGGCAGAAAGGACCCTCCACCATATGGAGTATACCCGGCACTTGAATCACAGGCAACCACCGGAGGAGGATACGCATATGGATTTACAGGACCCAATCCTCTGCTAACAGCCGAAAAGACAACATCCAGTGAGGCTGGGATCGAAGTAAGGCTTTTTAAAAGCAGGATAGGGATCGATGCAACATATTATAAAAAGAAGTCTGTCGACCAGATCATCAGCAATCTTCGCCTGAGCTACGGTACAGGTTATGTGCTGTCAGTGATGAACGGTGGAACAATGTGGAACAGCGGCGTTGAATTGCAGCTTAACTTTGTGCCTGTTGAAACAGAATCCATAAGGTGGGAACTGCTTGCTAATTTCAACAAGATGTGGAGCAAACTCACCTACCTGCCAACAGGCCTCCAGGAATTTTATAATTCCGATACCTGGATCTATGGCAACACACGGAACGGAGCCATAACAGGGCAGGCAACAACAACTCTTTCCGGACTCAGGTACCTGCGGAACAAGGATGGTGAGATACTTATCAATCCCCAGACCGGAGTACCAGTTCGTTCTACCATATGGGAGGCAATTGGCGACAGAAATCCAGACTTCACCCTTGGTATTATAAACAGGATCAGCTACAAGAACTTTGAGCTTTCACTGCTTATCGATACCAGGAGAGGAGGGGATGTGCTGAATGCCACCGAACATATGCTTGTGACGACAGGTCTCTCGAAACAAACGCTTAACAGGTACGAACCTGTTGTACTCAGGGGAGTATTCCAGGACGGACTGGAGAATTCCGCAAACCCAACGTGGAACAATATAGAGATAATACCTGCTCTCAACTCAGGATACTATTATTCGAATATTGCCGAGGAGGATTTTGTGGAAAAGGATGTTAACTGGATCCGTATGAAGGACATCACTCTGACATATTCAGTCCCGAGAAGTCTTCTCGCATCAAAGGTCAAGGCTGTAAAGAGCTTTTCAGTGTTTGTCACTGCCACTGATCTGTTCCTGATTACAAATTACACAGGACTTGACCCGGTTATTCTTGGGAACAATGCTGCTGTTCTGGGAAGCGGTTCTGCCGGAATGGATTATGGAAACTTCCCGCTTCCGCTCGGGCTGAACTTCGGATTTAAAGTCGGATTCTAATACGTGGAAATCATGAAAAAACTAATATCATTTATATTTATTACGGGGGCATTACTGCTGTCAACCGGCTGTGAAGATTATCTCGACATCAACCGGAACCCCAACGGACCGCAGGAAGTGACAGCGTACCTGTATCTCGGCCCGATGCAGCAGGAATTTGCTGCAGGCATACAATGGGATGCAAGATTTACCGGTTATTATACACAAAACTTTGCCTACTACAGTACTAACTACGTATACGATCTTCAGGGAACCCCTGCATGGGTCTCGGACAATGGGGGACAGATGTGGAGATCTGTTTACTGGAAGCTCGGCTGGAACCTGATCGACATGATGAGGATCAGCAAGACAGAACAGCGCTGGGACCTTGTGGGTATCGGCTATGCCCTGAAAGCCTGGGGATGGCTGCTTCTGACAGACCACCATGGTCCGATCATCCTGAAGGAAGCCTATGAGCCCGGCCTGTACCAGTTCAAATACGATAATGAAGATGTCGTATATGCAGAAGTTATGAGCCTGTGCGATTCTGCAGTAAAGTACCTGAACCGCACCGACGGGATTGTATCTGCAACATTTACAGGCAAAGGCGACCAGATTTTCGCAGGCAACCGGCTCAGGTGGAAGAGACTTGCATGGGGTGTCAAGGCACTCGCTCTTAACCATCTCTCGAACAAGTCGGCACTCTATGATCCCGATGCAGTTATTGCTGCGGTCGACAGCTCAATGACCGGCAATGCCGACAATGCGATGATCGGTTTCCTGGGTGCAGTTTCGGGTGATGCTAATTTCTACGGACCGCTGAGAGATAACTTCAGGTATGCACTGCCGTCAAAGTTCATTGTAAGCCTTATGGATGGTTCTGTACTTGGTACTCCCGACCCGAGGATCCGGCTGATGATTCCTCCAACCCCCAATATTGTAAACAACGTTGCAGGAGCTAAATACTCAGGTGTTACGCCGAGTCTGGGTTACACTACCTTTCCGACAGCCGACCGACCGTATAATTTCTACGGACTCGCTGCAGTAGGTCAGGGAAATGTCAACACAACGGGATTTTATATTTTCAGGAATGCCGGCAAGTTCCCTCTGATGACTTACCCTGAACTACAGTTTGTCAAGGCAGAAGCTGCCTTCAGTAAAGGTGACAAAACTGTGGCACTCGCTGCCTACAACGCAGGAGTATCCGCAGCTGTCGATTTTGCCAGCTCAAACTACGCTGGGGCTGCTACCTTCGGAACTCTTACGGCAATATCGTCAGGTGAAAAAACCGCTTTCCTTACAGGTGTTGTCCCCACAGATGCAAACAACCTTACAATGTCGATGATAATGTGCCAGAAATACATCCACCTTTATGGCTGGGGTGTTCCGGAAACATGGGCAGATATGCGGAGGTACCATTATACGGATACCTATGGAACAGAACTGACCCAGATCTATAACGGCTTCACGCTGCCTCCCCTGGCTGCAGAAAACAACGGTAAGGTGATCTACAGGATGCGTCCGCGGTATAATTCGGAGTATGTCTGGAATTCAGCATCGCTGGAACCCATCGGCGGACTGAAAACAGACTATCACACCAAGATCCACTGGATAGCTGTTCCTGAATAACAGTAAGCAAGAAAGAAATAAATTAAACACATGCAAATGATGAAAACATATAAATACATCATACTGGCGACAATCTCAGCTGCGTTCATTGCCGGCTGCG
>JALONU010000057.1 GCA_025454775.1 Bacteroidales bacterium
GTGCTGTCGTATAATATATAATAGACTTGTTACTGACGTGTAATGGCTATTCTTCGAAAAGGTCCAGTTGTTTTTCTTCTTCCTCCTCTGTCTCAAGGTTCGAGACGCTGAGACCCAGCAGTCTTATCTTCGTGCCTTCCAGTTTCATTGATCTCCTGATCTCCGATACTTCCCTGTGCAGGATTTCAAAACTCCGGATATGGTTCCTAAGCGTTTTGCTTCGTGTGATCTGCCTGAAATCTGAAAACTTCACTTTGATGGTAATGGTTTTTCCTGTTGTCCCTGCATGTTCCAGACGTTCCATTAGTTCTTTTTCGACCTTGTAGAGTTCCGCAATGATCTCAAAGCGTGTTGTCAGATCCTTCTCATAGGTCAGTTCAGTTCCCACAGACTTGCGTTCGGAATCCACTTCAACCGGACGGTTATCTATTCCTCGTGCGATATCATAATAGAAACTCCCAGTTTTACCGAAATTCCTTATCAACGCCGGAAGGTCCATTTTTTTCAGGTCGGCTCCGGTGTGGACTCCCAGCCTGTGCATTTTTTCTGCAGTGACCCTCCCAATGCCATAAAACTTCTCTATAGGCAGCGCTTCAATGAATCTTTCGGCATCTTCAGGACCTATCAGAAACATTCCGTCAGGTTTTCTGATATCTGAAGCTATTTTGGCCAGGAACTTATTGACAGAAATGCCTGCAGACGCAGTAAGTCCTGTTTTCTCCCTGATTTCTTTCTTGATTCTTTTTGCAATGATAGTCGCAGAACCGATATGCTTCCTGTCGGTTGTCACATCCAGGAATGCTTCGTCAATTGAGAGAGGCTCAACTAAATCTGAATACTCCCTCAGAAT
Source organism: Bacteroidales bacterium (assembly GCA_025454775.1). Lineage (GTDB taxonomy): Bacteria > Bacteroidota > Bacteroidia > Bacteroidales > VadinHA17 > LD21. The sequence goes on from JALONU010000057.1 coordinate 851, forward strand.
ATCGAAAACCTGTGATGAGACTTCTTCATACCGTTCAAAATGGTGCCTCACAAATATCAGGTCAGGACAAAGGCGTTTTGCAGTTACCGAAGGCATTGCCGAACGGACACCGAATTTCCTGGCTTCATAACTTGCAGCAGCCACTACATGTCTCTGCCCGCTCCCTCCGACAGCAACGGGCTTTCCCCTGAGCTCAGGATTATCCAGCTGCTCGACGGATGCAAAGAATGCGTCCATATCGATATGAATGATCTTCCTCATAAGTAAGTGCCTAAAGTACTTAGAGTACTAAGAGTTGAAAGCAAATCAGGTGATGGCACGATTGCAGGATTACAAAATTGCAGGATTGCATGATCGAATGATCCCTAAGTAGAGGCTGCAGCTGCAGCAGCACGCTGCCTGAAGTAGTTCTTAATGAAAAGACCGGCTATGATCAGAACTTCATCACTGGTATATGCTGTAATCTCTCCTCCCATGGCTCGTGAATGGTATTTTACCAGCGCACCGTTAACATCGGAGATGCTCCATTTTGTATTCCAGAAATTATCGTGCTGCCAGGTATAGTCATGGTTGTTGTAGCTTATCGTGGCTTTTGTTTTCCAGCTGCTGATAGCCACCTCTGCCACTACTGACTCACTTTCTGCCTCAAGGATCCTGGTCTGCTGCTTAAAAAATCCCCTGATCTCAAACAGGAGCTTTTTCCCTCTAAGCGTCCCGGAAGCGGAACGCGAGAAAGCCTTGTTAACAATCTCTCCCACTGACCGGTCATATTGAATAATATCCCAGGTATTACTGAAAAATTTTGTTTTCCAGGTTAAAGTGCTTTCCATAGCGGATTGTTTCCCACTAAGGTAGGATATTTCGGTGACAATAAGAAAGCCGCCCTCTGTAATTCGACGGGCGGCTTTTTTATCCGGAATTTTCAGCTTCTAATAGCTCTCCCTTTCGGTATAGTGTGTGTGGAGAAGCTCATGGGCAGCGTGACTGTTCGGTTTGCCCAGGAATTCCTTATATATGGCGATGACATCGGGATTCTCGTGCGACTTACGGAGAATCATGTGCTCATCTTCCGAATAAATCGCTTCAATACGTTTCTTCCTGATATCCATGCTCGTTGGTATAGGCTGGCCGCCGCCTCCGATGCAGCCTCCGGGGCATGCCATTATCTCAACAAAATGGTATGGCGATGTTCCCTTCCTTACATTTCTCATAATCTTGTTGGCGTTTACAAGACCATGGGCTATGGCCACTTTCAACTCTGCGCCTTCCAGGAACTTCCAGTCGGGAAGACATCCCTCGATCTTCAGCGTAGCTTCCTTGACACCTTCCATTCCACGGACTGGAGTGATATTCAGGTTCTTGAACGGAACTTCCCGTCCGGTGACGATTTCGTAAGCAGTACGAAGGGCAGCTTCCATAACCCCTCCGGTGGCACCGAATATAACGGCAGCTCCCGTAGAATCACCCATAATGGAGTCATAATTTGAAGATTCCAGGTTCCGGAAATCGATACCTGCCTGCTTGATCATCACTGCCAGTTCACGGGTGGTGAGTACAAAATCTATGTCCTTGTACCCGCTCGACCTCATCTCTGGTCTGTCAGCCTCATATTTCTTTGCTGTACATGGCATCACTGACACTGAGACTATCTTCGACGGATCTATTTTCTTCTTTTGTGCGAAATAAGTTTTGGCAAGCGCTCCGAACATCTGCTGAGGCGACTTGCATGTTGAAAGGTTTGGAAGGAATTCGGGATATTTATGTTCGATGAACTTTATCCATCCCGGAGAACAGGATGTGAACATGGGTATCCTGATTTTTTTATCACCGTCGGCAAGTGCCTTCTTGAGCCTTGTAAGCAGTTCCGTTCCCTCTTCCATGATTGTCAGGTCGGCGCTGAAGTCAGTGTCGAGAACTGAATCAAATCCAATCTGCCTGAGGGCGGTGACCATCTTGCCGGTTACCCTCTCTCCAGGATCATATCCAAGGTCTTCACCCAGAGCGACCCTTACCGCAGGTGCTGTCTGAACTACTACATGCTTTTCGGGATCGTAAATGGCATCCCACACCTGGTCGATGTATGTTTTTTCCACAAGTGCACCGGTGGGGCAGCGGTTAACACACTGTCCGCAGTTTGTGCAGACGACATGACTCATAGGCCTGTCGTGAAATGATGATATCTTCTGGTGCAGACCCTTGTTGGCTACCGCAATCGCTGAAATGTGCTGTAGTTCAGTGCATGTTCTGACGCAGCGCTGGCACCTGATGCACTTACTGTCGTCCTTCATGAACGAAGGAGAGGATCTGTCGATAGTGTAGTTATGATAAGGAACAAGGTCAAGGAAAATAGTGTCGCCGAAGGCAAATTCATTGGCAAGCGACTGAAGCTCGCACTTCTGGTTCTTGTAACACTTTGTGCAATCGGAACGATGCTCCGAAAGAAGCAACTCTACGATATGCTTCCTTGCGTTCCTGACCTTAAGGGTGTTCGTGTGGATCTTCATTCCTTCGGTCACCGGGGTTGCACATGAAGCTATCAGCGTTCTCGCTCCCTCCTGCTCCACAACACAGACCCTGCAGTTTCCTGCAACACAAAGGTCGGGGTGGTTGCATAATGTCGGTATCGTGATGTTCAGTTCTTTCGCTGCTGCCAGGACTGTTGTTCCTGGCTCAACAGATACTTTCTGGTCGTTTATATATAAATTTATCATACTCGGAGTTTTTTGATTTTAGTAAATGATCTCTTCCCTGAAGTTCTCGACTATCGATCTGAAAGCATTTCCAACGGATTGTCCCAGGCCGCATTTAGAGGCGATTTTCATCGTATCCGCGAGCTTTATCAGTTCGTTGAGATAAGTTGATTTCATTTCACCTTTCTTCACTTTTTCAACTCCCTTGAGAAGCTGCTGGCATCCTACCCTGCAGGGTGTGCACTGTCCGCATGATTCTTCTTCAAAGAATTCAAGGTAGTTATGCAGTACGTTGTACATGGAACGGGAACTGTTGAAAAGCTTCATGGAACCGCCGGTGGGCACTCCTTCAAAGCCGATGATGGTGCTGGCAAATTTTTTGCGCGGTACGCAGAAACCTGAGGCTCCTCCAACCTGGACAGCTTTTGTGTCGCCATCGCCGAATTCATTTACGAACTGCTGAACAGTCATTCCAAGCTCCAGCTCAAATATCCCAGGAGTAGGAGTATCACCGGAAACCGAAAAGACCTTTGAGCCTCTTGAATCTTTTGTCCCCAGCCTGTTGTAGGTTTCAGGCCCGTGATGAACGATCATCATTGCTGTAACCAGGGTTTCGACATTATTAATTGATGTCGGCTTGAAGAAAACTCCCGATGATGTCGGGTATGGCGGCTTATTGCGCGGTTCTCCGCGTTCACCCTGTATCGACTCAAAAAGGGCGCTTTCCTCGCCGCATATGTATGCACCGCTTCCGAGACAGTAATTGATCCTGAAATCGTACCCTATCTCCTTTATCATCTTATGGAATTGCTCCAGTTCGAGAAGCAGTTTGGGAAGAAGAAACCTGTATTCTCCCCTGAGGTATACTATGCCTTTTTTTGCACCAATGGCGCTTGCGGCTATAACCATTCCCCCGTAAACCTTGTATGCAACCCGGTCAAGAATTTCCCGGTCCTTGAAAGTTCCCGGTTCTCCTTCGTCAGCATTGCAGACAATATATTTCTCGGGATCCTTTTCAGCTGCAGTATATTTCCATTTCAACCCGGTAGGGAAACCTGCTCCTCCCCTTCCCTTGAGACCCGACTCAAGCACCTGCCTGATGATCTCCTCACTTGTCATTTCAAATGCTTTCTTAAGCACCTGTTTTGCTTCTACCTTCTCGAAAATGAGATCTACCTTGGTAAGTTCCTTATTGTTTGTCATGACTTCAAAGGGAATTTATTTCTTCATATAATCTTTGATGATCTCAACTACCTTCTCGGGAGTAAGTTCCGTATATGGCATTTCATTTATCAAAATTGCCGGAGCCTTGTGGCACCAGCCAATGCAGTTGGTCTCCAGGAGGCTGAACTGCCTGTCGGAAGTAGTTTCGCCAACCTTTATCTTAAGCATGTCCTCCAGTATGTGGAGGATATCATTCTTGCCCTTCATGGAACAAGTTATTGTTTTACAAACCCTTATAACATATTTACCTCTCACACTCGTGTCGAGGAAGGTATAGAACGAAGCCGTTCCGTATACCTCTGCAGCTGATATGTCGAGCTCTTTCGCGACTTCAACCATAGCTTCGTCAGTCAGGTAGTTATGCCTTTCCACTATACCCTGCAGTATTGGCATAAGACTGGCTCTCTCACGGCCATGCTTGTCGGACAGCTCTTTTACAAGATTTCCTACTTGATACATTTCTAATTGATTTTTAGGTAATTAACTATTGGTTTTTACTCTTTTTTATGTTTTTTTTTGTTGCTGTGAAATTATTAACAATACTCAATAAAAAAACCTTACAAATGTCATATTTGCTAATTTAGAACGAGTGTAAACAAGAGGAGGATTAATCAGCCACAATCGAGCTCAGGAGAGTGATATTCTGTATATCAGAAAAATCGTACTGCAATAATCCATCTTCACTCAAAAGGAACAGGATTCCATTTACCGGAACCCCGCTTAAAGCATGTATCGCTGTATATGTCTTGAGGAGACGGGTGTTTATAATCAGAGGATCTGACGCATCGTATACCTTAAGTCCCTCGCTTCCGTCACATACAAACAGCATATCGCCGTCCATGCATAGGCCTCTGGGATTTGTCATGGTATACGAGATCACAAGCTGCGGACTGGAGATGTTATTAATGCTGACTACGTCCAGGAGATTAGTGCTTCCGCCACAGGCAGTTCCCTGCCTGCGTGTAACATAGGCCAGGGTATCATCGACGATAACCGGATCGCAGGCTGTTGCATTACCAAACCATCCTATGCTATGGGGAACAAGAGGATCCGTAATATCATAGACCTGCAAACCTGAAAAAGTTCCGGTGAAAAGGTACTTTCCTGACAGAAACATTGTTTCAACACCCCATACGTATTCAGATGATGGCTTTTCCTGAGGGGCAAGCTTATCTGAGATGTCAAGCACCCTGAGGCGTTCTTCACCCAGGGCATACATAACGTTCTCCCTGATGCAGAACCTCGCAGTTGACCCGCCTATACCTACTCCGTTTCCGCTTATTCCGGTGGACGCACCAGCCGGGTTCATAGTGCTCAGGAATGCATCGCTCGTTTTGAAATATACATAGGGAACATAGTAGTCGTGATACCTATCCTTCTCCCTGACCTGTCGCAGTTCCCAGGCTGTAACCACTCCTCTGTGGGTATCGACATATGCCTGAGGGTGGTTATTGCCTGTAAGAGGCAGAATGTAAGACAGCAGGTTTTCTATCCTCCCGGCTTCCCTGATGTCCGAAATATCCTGTATGTCAAGTATCACAAGATCGACATAGCTGTCGGCATATAGAGCATTCCCGGAAACTGATATATCTGTTACTCCCGGCAGCTCGACAAATGCCTTTTTCACAGGAGAGGAAGGATTGCTGTTGTCTATTGCATGAATGCCCTTCATTTCATCGATAATGAAGATATAGTCTCCCTTTAAGACTATCTTTCCCGGATTTTGAAGCTCTGCACCCTCACTTACCTTCACTGCCGATCTCAGTTCTTCATAGGAAAGGTAGACCGGAGCATTCCCAAAATAAGTTTTATAGGTGTATTCCTCACAGGACTGAAGAAGCAGGCATACAGACAAAAAAAACGTAAATGGAATGATTTTTGCCTTCATGAGTCAGCTATATAATGTAAATTTACATAAAAATCATATTAAAGTACTGCCTTAAATCTTTCTTTATGAAAAAGATCCTGATCCTGGTGCTGATCACTTTGTTTTTTTCAGCTTATGTTGAAGCACAGCAGAGCCGCGATGCCCTGTACCTTAAGAACGGCTCAATACTCTACGGCAAAATCATGGAGATGAAGGATGGACAGTACAGGATTAAAACCACGGAAGGAATGCTCTTTACTTTCTCTGCCGATGAGGTGGAAAAGTTCATTATCGGTGAACAGTCGGTTAAGAAAGCTGTCAGAATAAATGATCCCGACGGATTCGGCTTCCGGATGGAAAGCGGATTGCTTCTCGGAGTGTCGGGTGAGTTCTTCCCGATCCTGTTCGCCGTAAATCCCGGGATATCATTCACCTTCAACAGTAGGCACACGTTCTGCTTCCTTACCGGCGGCGATATATTTGAACATTATTACTTACCGCTTCTGCTGGAATACAGGTACAACGTCATTAAAAACAATGTAGCCCCGTTCATATACGTTAAAGGCGGGGCGCTTATCTCCCTGAGCGTTGAAGACGATTATTCAAATTACAAGGGAGGCTGGACCTATGGCATCGGAACAGGATTCCGGTGGCCGATCGGAGCTTTCGAATCATTCATAAAGCTGGGGTACAGGTTCGGTTATACTGTGGAGGAAACAGATGGCTCACCTTATGATTCCGGGGTCGAATACAGTTATGAGTATTATTTCAGAAGGCTTGAAATGACATGGGGATTCACTTTCTGAAATAGAGCTACTCCCGGTTACAGTTTTCAGTTATCCGGCTGCTGATCCATTCAAACCATGCCCCTAATCCATCCCCTCTTGTACATGAAAGTTCAAACACAGGAATATTTCTGTTGATCTTTTCCATATCCTTCCTGAAATTCAGCATCCTGAAATTCGTGTAGGGAATGAGATCAACCTTATTGAGAAGCACGGCACGGGCTTCCCTGAAGAGCATAGGGTATTTTGCAGGCTTGTCGTCGCCTTCAGCTGTGCTTACGACAGCCAGCTTGAAATTCTCTCCCAGGTCGAACTGGGAAGGACATACCAGGTTACCCACATTTTCCACGAAAATTACATCGAGGTCCTTAAGGCTGAATGTATCAAGCACCTTTGAGATGCTGTGAGAATCAAGATGGCATCCTCCCTCCGTATTTATCAGCGTGATGGGGATATTGAATTTCTGAAGCCGTCTTGCATCCCTGTCAGTAGTAATGTCTCCTTCAATAATGCCAATACGAAACTTCGTATTCAGCTCTCCGAGAGTTCTTTCCAGAAGAGTTGTCTTGCCGGCCCCCGGCGAAGAAATGATGTTTACCATCAGTACTTTCTCTTCAGCAAGAAGCCTCCTGACTTCATTTGCCCTGTTCTGGTTTCTGTCGAGGATATTCCTCATCACCCTGATTTCCATAGTTATTCTCCCTCTATGCTTTTTATGTACAATTCCCTGCCGTTTATCATTTCAAGATCATCCGATCCGCATGCGGAACATGAAAAATTGTTATCCTCAATACCTATATCGGCTCCGCACTTCCGGCACTTCATCCTTACAGGAACGATCTCGATGCAGAGTTCAGCCTGCCCGGCAACGGTATCCCTGACACATTCAATGAATGCGGATTCAAATAACCCGGGAACGATCTGAACAAGCTGCCCGATGCTTACATTCACCCTGGTAACTTTCGCCAGGGTCTCCCTTAAGGCAGTTTCCAGCACAATGGCTGAAAGATCCTCCGCTATACTTAATTCATGCATATTCTCCTTTCAGCAGATCCTGGGAAGCTGAACTCCTTCAGGCATATCCACGATCCTTTTGCCTCCCGTCACCGTAGTCAGTATTACTTTTCCCTTCTCAACAGCGGCTATCTCACCAATGACTGCAGCATTCCTGCCAAGGGGATCCGATCTGAGAATGTCCAATACCTTCAACACTTCATTTTCTTCCACCACTACGATGAGCTTGCCTTCATTGGCCAGGTAGAGGGGATCAAAGCCAAGCATTTCACAGGCCCCTCTTACAGGTTCATCCACCGGAAGGGTAGTTTCTTCGATTATAATTCCCCGCCTGCACATCGACGAGAGTTCATTAAGCACTCCAGCAAGCCCCCCCCGTGTAAGGTCGCGCATGAAGCGGATCCCGTTGCATTCGCTCAGAAGCTTTGTTGTCAGATGATTAAGGGATGCGCAGTCAGACAGGACCGGCGTTGTGAAGCTCAGGTTGTTACGACTCCCAAGCACAGCTATGGAATGATTACCGAGGCTTCCGTTAACTATAAGCCTGTCGCCCGGCTTCACTGCCGAGGCGGTGCTTACATCCAGTCCTTCACGGAGTAATACACCTGTTCCGGCTGTATTTATGAAGATCCTGTCGCACTTTCCCTTTCCAACAACTTTTGTGTCGCCGGTAACAATTCTTACCCCGGCATTCACAGCTTCCCGGGCCATTGATTCAGCTATCCTGCTGAGTTCGTCTATTGGAAAGCCTTCCTCAATAATAAAGGATGCTGATATGTACCCGGGTATTGCACCTGATACAGCCAGGTCGTTGACTGTTCCGCAGACTGCAAGCTTTCCGATATCTCCTCCCGGGAAGAATATGGGATCGATGACATACGAGTCAGTCGTAAACGCCACCTTTTTTCCGCCGAACGTGACGATAGCCGAATCGGTCAGTGGCATATCCATTGCGAAATTGCGTGCGAAGAGCTCCCGTATCAGATCATTTGTCTGACGGCCTCCGCTTCCATGGTTCAGTGTTACGAATCTATCCATCCGAGAGCCTGTATTTATGCCATGTGTGGCAGGTTCCCTCTTCAGAGACCATGCATGCCCCGACAGGTTCTCCAGGATTGCATGCTTTTCCGAACAATCCGCAATCTGACGGTTCCCTGAGCCCTCTCAATATATCGCCGCAGATGCAATGCCCGTCGTCAGGACTCTCCACCACCTTAACCTGAATTACTGATTCCGCATCGTGTCTTTCATATTTCTTCCTGATTATCAGCCCGCTTCCTCCTATCAGCCCCAGCCCTCTCCACTCGGTATCGCAGGATTCGAAAACTTCATTCATTACTTCTTTTGCGACCAGATTACCTTTTTCGGTTACTACACGGTTATATTGTATCTCCGTTGATGGCTGATTCGCGTTCACCTGGCTTATCAGCATAAGAACCGACAAAAGGATGTCGGCAGGTTCAAAGCCCGACACCACGCATCCGATGCCATAATTCCTCGGGATGAAGTCAAAAATGCCCGAACCCGTTATCGCTGCAACATGACCGGGACATATAAAACCGTTGAGTCTGGTGCCCTCCTTCAGTATCGCTTCCATTGCCGGTGGCATTATCTTGTGAGCACTGATAACCATAAAGTTGCTGATGTTCTCCCTGTATGCTATCTGCAAGGCTGCAGCCGTTCCGGGGGCGGTGGTTTCGAACCCGATGCCTGCGAATATGACCTTTTTCCCGGGATTGTTCCTGGCTGTTGAGAGAGCATCGAGGCTTGAAAAAACGATCCTGACGTCCGCACCCTCTGCCCTGGCTTTCTCAAGGGATCTTCCGCCGCTGCCGGGTATTCTCATCAGATCGCCGTATAAAGTGATTATCACATCTTTCAATCCGGCATAAACAGACAGCCTGTCAACAAAGCCTTTTCCTGTTACACATACCGGGCAGCCAGGTCCCGAGATCAGCCTTATTCCTTCAGGCAGGAGGGAATGTATACCAAATCTCCGGATGGCAGCCGTATGGCCTCCGCAGACTTCCATAAAGGTATAAGTACCCGCAGCTGCTTTTCTGATCTGCCTGGCTAACCTGTCTGTAAGGTCCCTGTCCCTGTATCCGTCAATGAATTTCATTCTTGCTTTTTATCGGGATCTTCCATCTCATCAAGCAGAGACAGAATTTCAGAGGCCTCCTCATCGGTGATCTTCTGTATGGCAAAGCCGGCATGGAGAAGGACATAGTCACCCGGTTTTGCATCCTGTACAAGCTGTAATCCTGCGGTAAAAACAGTTCCTCCGGCCGACACTCTGGCAGTATCGCCTTCGATTTCGATGATCCTGACCGGTATGCTAAGACACATTATTCTCTTAGTTTTGATGCTGCAACAAGCTGTCCCAGGGATATTCCTCCGTCGTTCGGCGGTACCCTTCGGTTGGTGTATACTACAAAATTCTTCTTCCTTAACAGGTTACATGCTCTTTCCAGAAGATACCTGTTTTGGAAACAACCTCCTGAAAGTACTACTTTTTTTATTGAGTTTTCCCTGCGTATCTGCAAAGACACCTCGAGAATAACCATTGCAAGCGTATTATGGAACCTGGCTGATATATGAGATGGAGTCCTGGTTTTAATATCATCAAGAAGCGATCTGAATGTCTCCTCAAAGGTTACTGGTTTGCCGGCTGTGAAGCTATAGTAATCATCTGTCTTTCCGTCAATTGCGGATTCAAGCCTCATGGGGGCTTCAGAATCAAAAGTTTCGGTAGTGCAAAGACCGAGAAGTGCGCTTACAGCATCAAAAAGGCGGCCGGCGCCCGATGAGACAGGGCAGTTTATGTTCTTCTCCAGCATCTCCAGTAACATGTAAAGTTTTCTTTCACCTGCCTTACAGAGCGAAGGCACCGACATGAAATCGAAGCTGCTGCCGAAGTATCTGAACAGGTACGAAAATGCTGTCCTCCAGGGTTCGCTTATGGCTTTATCACCTCCCGGGAGGGCAACGGGATCAAGATATGTATGGCGCGAAAAGTCCTTAAGATCGGCAACAAGGAATTCGCCGCCCCATACAGTTCCGTCTGAGCCATAGCCTGTTCCGTCAAAGCTGACACCTATCACAGGTTCATCAAGGCCGTTTTCAGCCATGCAGGAGACTACATGGGCATGATGGTGCTGAATCGTGAACAACGGAAGCCCCGTTTCCCTGCTGAGTTCCTTTGCGTACTGCGTAGAAAGATAATCAGGATGAAGGTCGCAGGCCAGGGCTGTGGGCCTGAAGCGGAAAAGCCCTGAGAACCTGTCGACTGACTCCTTGAGGAAATCGAAGGTCGCCTGGTTCTTAATGTCACCGATATACTGGCTTAGAATTGCCTGATTTCCCCTGCCCATGCAGAAAGTGCTTTTCTGTTCCGCACCCAGGGCAAGTATTCCTTCGGCATTTATCCTGAGGTCGACTGGACGGGGAACATATCCCCTGGATCTTCTTATCAGGGTAGGTTTGTGGTCAATAACCCTCACTACTGAGTCGTCGCAGCGGTTGACGATCTCCCTGTTGTAGCAGACCAGGCCGTCAGAAATTTTACCAAGCTTCTCTGCGGCTGCAGTATCCTCTTTTATTACAGGCTCTTCTGATAAGTTGCCGCTGGTCAGGACTACGGCAGGTGTATCGATGAGCCTGAAAATAAGGTAATGAAAAGGCATGTAAGGGAGCATCGCTCCCGTGGTATTCAGTCCGCTGCTTACGGAGGGTGCCAGAGGTTTTATCTGATCGAGGATCATCACAGGTCTCCGCCATGAGATGAGCTCTTCAGATTCTTCAGCACTCAGCCGGCAATACTCTTTAAGGCTTTCAATGTCGCGGAACATTACCGCAAAAGGTTTTGCATCCCTCTGTTTCCTTAGCCGCAGCCTCCTGACAGCAGCTTCGTTCAGGGCATCACACATAAGGTGATACCCTCCGGTACCCTTTATTGCAAGTATATTACCGGAATTGATCTGCTTTGCTGTTTCCTTTAGGACGGCTCCGGTTCCGGAGATGTCCCTACTGCTGTCACTGTAGAAATACTCCGGTCCGCACAAATTGCAGGCTGCAGGCTGGGCATGAAAACGCCTGTCCATGATATCGTCATATTCCCGGCGGCAGTCGGGGCACATCATGAAGGATTTCATCGAGGTCATCGGCCTGTCGTATGGTAGAGCCTCCATTATTGAGAACCGGGGTCCGCAACAGGTACAGTTTATAAGCGGGTAGTCCTTCCTTCTGGCAAAGCTGTCCATCTCGCTGAGGCATTCAGGACAAACGGCAATATCAGGACTTACCTCAGTGATCAGGTCGTCAATATTCATGCTCCCGGCTATCCGGAATGAATCATATTCACGGATCATTTTAGGGAAAACATCGATGGATTTTATGTCGGATGCCTGAGGTGCGGAGGTGAGGATGTCGTTACTGAATTCACCGACTGTCGAGGATTCGCCCTGAACGATAATAGATACTCCATCCGTACGATTGCAGACTTCACCCTTTAGCCCGTACTTTATTGCAGTTCTGAAGACATAGGGGCGGAAACCGACACCCTGTACCAGCCCTCTAATTAATATTTCGTACCCCTGTATAATAAATCCAGGTTTTTTGTTCCCTCTGACTTCATCTGGTTATGAACGTAATAGATAACGCTTTCCAGTTCATCACACAGGTTTACGTTATTCACAATGACATCAGCCGGAGTTTTTAGCAGCACGGGAGCGAAGTTGATGATGCCCTTAATGCCTGACTGGATAAGTTCATCGGTCACTTCCTGTGCTGATATCTCGGGAACAGCAATGATCGCCACTTTCACTCTGAAACGGTCAATTATTTCCTTCAGCCTCGACAGGGAGGTTCCCAGGTTTCCCATGCCTATCAGGACAAGGTTATGGTCCTTGTTGCGATGGAAGATCTTTTCCATCTTGTCTATTAGTTCGTCAACATCATATCCGCCCCTCTTGTTTCCCGTTATCCCGAACTCTGAAAAATCCTTTCTCACCTGGTCGGAAGTAACTCCTGTCTCGTCCGACAATGTATAGGAATACACCTTTTCCACTCCCAGAAGCTTCAGCCGCGTGAGGCAAGCCCGGTACAAAAAAATCCTTTTAAGACTGTTTTTTACTGTGTGTTTTGTGAATTGTTTCACATTATATCTTCTTTAATTCTATTTCTTCTGCAAGTTAAATACTTTTTTTATTTTAAAAAAATATTTTTATCACACTGATTGTTAATTATTTAACAGAACACGTAGAATTATGGTGAATTTTTTTTCCCGTTTTTATATTGACATATATATTATATGTTTTTTATTTTTATGTGTACATTTCTCACATTAATGAATATTTATTATTCCATTAAAAGAGACAGCTGGGAAAACTCCCTCCTCCGGTTAAGTTCTTCATACATTATATATGGTGTCACAGGGAATGGTCAAAGCACCGACTATGATCTTATCAGCGAAAGGAACATTTCGAGCCTTGTCTACAACAGACCAAAGCCGGCGACTCCCCTGAAAACATTCTTCCTGCCGGTAAGGGAGAATGTGACAGCCGATACGGTGAAGGAAGTGCCGCGAATAATTATCGGAACCCCAAACTGCGATATTGAGGCCCTCGGCATCCTTGATGAAATATATCTCGACGAAAGCTTTGAAGACGTATTCTACAGAAGGAGACGGGAGAGTACAATAATAATAAGCTCCGACTGCCTTGAAATACAGGAACACTGTCATTGCACTGCATACAACATTAATCCCTTCAGCACCGGGAAAGCTGATCTGGCTGTTATTCTCAGGCACGATGACATTATTCTGAGAGCAATTTCCGAGAAGGGGATTGAATTGGCCGAAAAATCCTTTAATGCCGTTCGGTCTGATGACAGGACTCTTGCTTCGTTTGTCGAGAGCCGGCATCATGAAACAGTGGAAATCCTTAACCGCACAGGCAAAGGACTGCCGGATTACAGGACCACCGGCCGCCTGGTAAAAGCTGCAGGTGAATCCGTATGGAAGAGATACTCCTCAAAATGTGTTTCGTGCGGAGCATGCACAACGATATGCCCTACGTGCACATGCTTCCTCCTGATCGACAAACCCGGCTTTCATAAAGTGAAACAAATGGACGCCTGCCAGTACCCTGGATTTGAAAGGGTCGCAGGAGGAGAGGACTCACTCGGTAAACTTCCCTCGAGGTTCAGAAACAGGTATATGTGCAAATATGTCTGGAAACCGGCAAAATTCCACAGTACAGCCTGTACAGGATGCGGCCGCTGCATTGAAGCCTGCATCGGTAAAATAAACAAGAACGAACTTTTCAGAGAACTGGCTAAATGAATATTTATGCCTCCCTTCAATAACATATACAAGCCTTTCAGGGCAAAGCTTACAAAGGTAATTGAGGAATCTCCCCTCATAAAGACTTTTGTTCTCCGGCCCGATGAAGAATTTGCCTTCAAAACTGGTCAGTTCATTGAACTATCAGTGGACGGTATTGGCGAGGCACCATTCACCCCCTCCTCCTCCCCGCTTGTAAGGGACATGCTGGAGGTGACAGTAATGAAAACGGGATACATGACCGGTTACATGCACGACATGAAACCCGGCGAATATATGGGCATAAGAGGACCTTTCGGCAGGGGTTACCCGGTGGAAAGATTCTTCGATAAGGAGGTTCTGATACTTGGCGGTGGCTGCGGATTCGCACCGATAAGATCGCTCCTCTATAACCTCATTGCAATTTCAGACAAGCTCAGGAAGGTTACTCTTTGCTACGGATCCAAGACACCTGAAGACTGTATCTACAAGCCTTACATCGCCGAACTTCGTAAAACCCCGAAATTCGAGGTCCTGAGGAGTGTCGACAAGGCTGACTCAAACTGGAACGAAAGAGTGGGAGTCGTAACAGTACTGCTGGATGATGTAAAAGTCGATATCAGTAATTCCGTTGCTGTGGTATGCGGTCCCCCGGTAATGATGAAATTCGGAACCCTGAAACTGCTCGAAATGGGTTATCCCGAACATGACATTTACCTGTCGATGGAAAAGAACATGTCATGCGGACTCGGTAAATGCGGACACTGCATGATGGGTGAATACTTCGTTTGCAAGGACGGACCGGTGTTTACATATGCAGAGATAAAGAACCAACCAAATATCTGGAACTGACATGGCACATAAGATCTTGATTGACATGATCAGGCTCAGGAGGAAATGCGAAGATGCACCCTGCATCGCAGCCTGCCCTGCCGACGCCCTTGAAAAGGACGAAGAAGGCATAATCAACAGGCATACAAACCTTTGCATCTCCTGCAAATCGTGTGT
>JALONU010000227.1 GCA_025454775.1 Bacteroidales bacterium
GAAGTATGACGCCGAACACCTTTTTCAGTATAGCCAGCCCTCCCTGCCCGAGGATGCGCTCAAACCTCGAGGTCAGCCTGAGCACGAAATACACTACCAGCATGTTCAGAAGAAGGGCAATAAAGATATTGACGGTCTGGTATTCTGCTTTAAGAGACAGGATTGTTGTAATCGACCCTGCGCCTGCAATCAGCGGGAATGCTATGGGGAATATAGCACCGCTGCCATGGGCATCCTGGTGGAATATCTCTATGCCCAGTATCATCTCCATGGCGATCAGGAAAATGATGAATGCACCTGCAATCGCAAAAGACGACACGTCAATACCGAAAACCCCCAGCAGCGGTGTGCCTATGAAAAGAAAAGCCAGGAAAATAGCCAGCGATGTAATGGTGACTTTTGCCGATTTTATCTTGACACCCTTGGACTTGATGTCCACGATGATGGGGATTGAGCCCGGAATATCAATGATGGCAAAAAGCACCATGAAGGCAGCCAATATTTCCTTTAGGCTGAGATGCATCCCTTTAAGGCTTTTTTATTCCACGATTGTCATCTCATCAACAAGATGTTTTGCACCCGCATAGATGTCCATGGTCCACAGAACATACCTTATGTCTACTACAATAGTACGCTGAAGTTCAGGCTCATAGTATACATCTCCGCTCATGGCTTCCCAGTTTCCGTCGAAGGCAAGGCCGATGAGATGTCCGTGTGCGTTAAGCACCGGGCTTCCCGAGTTTCCTCCCGTAATGTCGTTGGTGGTAAGGAAGTTTACCGGCATATAGCCTTTCGGCGAAGCATACCTGCCGAATTCCTTCCTTGCATTCAGGTCGATAAGCCTCTGTGGCAGGTCAAACTCGTAGTCGCCGGGTTTATATTTGTCGACAACTCCCTGGAGTGTTGTGACGTATTTATAGGTGACGGCATCCCTGGGATCGTAATCCTGGATCGTTCCGTAGGTAAGCCTCATGGTTGAGTTGGCATCAGGATACTGTGTTTTTTCGGGTGTCATCTCCCTGAGAGCAGCCACCCACAACCTCTGTCCGGTTGTAAGGTCAGAATCGAACTTGCTGCGCTCCGAGGAAAGGCTCTGTCCTACCTTGTTTATGGAATTGTAAACCAGGAGAACAGGGTCGCTCTCAAGAACCTTAAGAACAGGCTTCTGCAGGAATGTGTTCATCTTTGCCTCGCTTGTGAATATCGACCTGGCAAACATGTAATCGACGAACTTATCAACGTCGCCCTTGAATTTTTTGTCCACTAAATTGACATAGAAGTCGGGATGATACTTTGCAGGTACGTCAGCCCTGTAAAGCTTCAGCATCGCCTTCGTCGACTTCAGGTCGGTTGCTGCACTGTAATCCTTATAAACCGAAGGAAGGTTATCCTTTATCCTTTTAACGGCTTCAGCTGTCTTGGCGGCATCTCCTGCTTTGAGAACATTTATCAGGCCCGATCCCAGCTGGCTGAAATTAAGCGCTTCGAAACCCTGGATGCATTCATTGAGGTACTGCAATGCATTCTGGAATTCTGCCCTTCCCTCGATAGATCTTTTTATCATGTTCAATGCCTCTCCGTATTTTGCCTTTCGGCCTGCTTCCTCATTCACCCATCTGTTGAACTGGGTCTCTATCTGCTGTTTCTTTGCGATAACGCCCAGGTTCTTCAACTGGTTGTTCTGCCCGATCGAATATTTCCAGTAATTAGATGATCCTGAGTATTTTGAGGCATATTGAATATTTATCTTCTGGTCGGCTTTCATATCGGCCATCCAGATATCCTGCTTGGCACCACGGACCTTGATCCTGATAGGATTTGTAATCGACATGATCTCATTCACCTCCCAGGAGGTGTAGTATCTCTGTGTTCTGCCGGGATAACCGAGTATCATTGCATAATCGCCTGTGTTGAGGTCTTTGATGGAAACGGTAAGCCAGTATTTCGGTTTCAGGGGTATATTGTCCTTTGAGTAGGAGGCAGGCTTTCCGTCGGGACCCGAATAAACACGAAAAACACTGAAGTCTCCCGTATGGCGCGGCCATTCCCAGTTATCGGTGTCAAATCCGAACTTGCCGATTGATGAGGGCGGAGCACCTACAAGCCTCACATCTTCAAACCTTTCAAAAACCAGCAGGTAGAAGTAGTTACCGCCGTAGAATGATGTTACCTGCGTCCTGTAATTATTGCCTTCCCTGGCCTTGCTTTCAATAGGGCCCCTGGCAGCGTTAATAGCTGTATTTCTTTCAGATTCCGTCATCCCTGGTTTTACATTGGCAAGAACCTGGTCGGTCACATCTTCGATCCTGATGAGGAAAGTTGCAGCCATACCCGGATTGGGAAGCTCATCCGCAAGGGTTTTCGCCCAGAAGCCATCCCTGAGATAGTCGTGTTCAACCGTGCTGTGCGCCTGTATCCGTCCATAGCCGCAGTGATGGTTTGTGAGCAGGAGGCCCTGTGAGGAGACAATCTCGGCTGTACAACCGCCGATGGATACAACTGCATCCTTCAGGCAGGCCTTGTTCAGGCTGTAGATGTCCTCGGCAGTGAGCTTCAGCCCCAGCTCGGTCATTTTCCCGATGTTAAGCTTGTCAATGAGCGGCAGGAGCCACATGCCCTCATCAGCTTTCAGCCTGGAGCCGGCACTGACAAGGATGATAATCAAAATACTTATTAGTTTTTTCATGATTGCGTCTGTTGATTGTTTTCAGATAATCGCCAAAATTAGCTTTTTAAACGATTCGGACAATCTTTGCCTGTCCCGATTTTAAACCGGAGGCTGTTCAGAAGTCAAAGGAAGTCTGGGTATCCGTGAGTGTGAAGGACCGACGGTGATAAGGAGTTATTCCGTGTTCAGCTATTGCGGCTCTGTGCAGGGCTGTGGCATAGCCTTTGTTCCTGTTCCAGCCATAGGCGGGATACTCTTCATGGATCCTGTCCATGAAATCGTCCCTGAAGGTTTTGGCCAGCACCGAGGCAGCTGCTATTGAAAGATAGAGACTGTCGCCTTTTACTATTGTCTGGTGCCCGATACCGGGGTAGGGGAAGAACCTGTTACCGTCGATGAGCAGGAACTTTGGTTTCCTTTTAAGTCCGGCGATCGCCAGGTGCATGGCCTTGATCGATGCCCTCAGTATGTTAATCTCGTCGATCTCCGTGCTGCTGACGAAGGCAACATTCCATGCCAGCGCCTTTAAGATTATTTCTTCCCTGAGTTCAAATCGTTGCTTCGCAGTCAGTTTTTTCGAGTCGTTCAGGATCCCGTTCCGGTAATTTTTAGGCAGGATCACCGCTGCTGCTGCCACAGGACCGGCCAGACAACCCCTTCCCGCTTCGTCGCATCCGGCTTCTGTAAGGTTATGGTACAGGTATGGCTTTAACATGCTGAATATAAGGCATTAGTGTAAGTTTTACACGTTAAGGACTCTGAAATTTCATCAATCAATAGTAAAAATCTGAAAATGGAGCTCGAAAATTAAAATAAGTTTTTAACACATTTATCAACAAAAAATGTTGTTTTGTCAAAAATTTGTATATTTTTGGACACTCATTACATACTTAATAAAATTGAAAGGGCTCAGGATAATAGCATTTTGCTTACCTGTTCTGTGGACGAATCTGCTGTCTCAGAAAATATCGCACCATGTTCTTGTGCCGGCAGCCAGCGTGGTTATGACCTCCAATAACTACACGGTAGCTCAAAGCATAGGAGAGGTGATGATCCCAACCGGCGGCGACTCATATTATTCTATCACACAGGGATTTCAACAGCTTCTGAGTTTTGAGGAAATTGATAGTGTCATTTATGGCGCCTGGGTTTACCCAAATCCTGCAAGGGATTTTATAACAGTTAAAATAAACGGTGATAAGGCAAGAAATTACAGGATTGAATTCATGGACCTTACCGGGAGGGTGTTTATTTCCGAGAAAAAATCCTTCGTATGCGAGTACGAGTACGAAGAATCCTTCAATGTAAGTACCCTGTTGGGAGGTTTCTACCTTGTCAGGATAATGACAGAAGATGGATTGTTCAACAGGATTTTCAGGATACAGAAAATATAAATTACGGAATATGAAATCCAGACTTTTGAAGTTTTGCCTTGTTCTGTGTGGAGTATTGGCCCTGGGCCTTAACGCATCTGCTCAGAACTATGCACCTGCCGGGCTCAATTACCAGGCTGTTGCATGGAACAACGCCGGCAACGAACTGCGAAACACCCCGCTGGAAGTCAGGTTTTCAATTATACCGGGCAGCATGGAGGCAGAGCCGGTTTACCAGGAAACCCACTACGGGGTCAGAACCAATTCATTCGGAGTCTTCAATGTGGTTATCGGCAACGGTTCCAAATCAGGAAGTTGCAAAAGCAGCAGCCTTGCGGAAGTTGCCTGGGACCAGGCAGCTCACTTTCTTAAGGTTGAGATCAGGTTCAATACCGATAATGATTTCAGGTATTTGGGGACGTGGCCTTTTTATGCCGTTCCCTACGCCCTTTATGCCAAGAAATCTCTTGAACCGGGTCCTGCAGGACCAAAAGGCGACCCTGGTGAAAAAGGAGAACCCGGCGATCCTGCCTCCGACGACCAGAATCTTTCGGTTGTCAACATAGACGGTTCAGATTACCTGGCAATATCGGGAGGCAGGATCTCGTTTATAACAGCTCCACCAGGCAGCTTCAGCTTACGAAGAGCGCACTGGGAAATGTCGACCTATCAGAACTGAAGAACGATGCCGACCCCGACCCGGCAAATGAGCTTCAGGACCTGACACTTTCAGGCGATGTGCTCTCAGTATCAAAACTCTCCGGAGCAAGACAGGTCAACCTCGGCGTCTACAGAGATAATACCGACAGCCAGCAGCTTGCATATTCGGAAGCGAACAACTCAATCTCAATATCGGGTGGTAATAATGTTACCCTCGGAACCATGACAGCTTTCAGGGCAAAGAAGACAGCTGCAACATCTGCACCCATGCCATTGTCGAATGTCGATTTCATACCCGATAATATTGAATATAACGATGGCAACGGTTTAAATATCAATACTGGTGAGTTTACTTCAACATATACAGGATTATATACATTCGATGTAAAATATATTGCTTCTGGCAATGGCAAAATTGTAATGATATATAAAAACGGCAATCTGTATGAAACCCTTGCTGAAGGACTTACTACCGGAACCACAATTTTTAGAACTCTTACTGTTAAACTTGTAACCGGTGATAAAGTTAAGATGGTTATAAATACAGGTACCGACACCAGTATCGGCACCGGCACCTTCTCGGGTTATAAGGTTTATTGATATTTCCTTAAATATTTTAGGCTGTCTTAACAGAAGAAATCCATTAACCGCAAAGTCC
>JALONU010000058.1 GCA_025454775.1 Bacteroidales bacterium
CGAGCTCCCCAAGGCTGATCTTGAACACTGTAGGGACTGTCGACCAGAAAAAGACCGCCAATAGGGCGTAGATATATGATTTACGTGTTGTGTTCATAATTTAAAGGCCCCCCAACCCCCCTAAAGGGGGGCTATAAACCCATCCAGCTGGTGGGTTTTACCCCACCCTTCAGGGGGGGCAGGGGGGGGTAATCCTCTCTTCGTTTAAGCCCCCCTCCTGGGGGTTGGGGGGTCAGTTTATAATATTAAATCCAGTATAGGGAACAAGAACCTCAGGCACTTTAATTCCTTTTTCTGTCTGGTTATTCTCAAGTATGGCTGCTACTATCCGTGGCAGTGCCAGTGCACTTCCGTTAAGCGTATGGACCAGCCTCGTCTGCTTGCTTCCTTTTTCCCTGAAGCGGCACTTCAGCCTGTTCGACAGCCTCATGATACGGTAAGGAAGATCCAGCTTCGCGATCAGTCCTTCCACATGTTTCACCATTTCTTCGAGCGACTCGTATGAGTGGTCAGGGTGAGCGATCTGTACTATCTCAACCTTGTCGAACTGGTGAAGCCTGTTAAGTCCCCTCACATGTGCACCCCACGATCCGGCTTCTCTCCTGAAGCAGGGAGTATAGGCAACATTCCTGACCGGGAGGTCTTCAGCGTTGAGTATTACATCCCTGTAGATATTTGTAACCGGCACTTCCGCTGTGGGAATGAGGTAAAAATTATCGATACCCACATGGTACATCTGTCCTTCCTTATCGGGAAGCTGACCGGTGCCGAAGCCTGAATCCTCGTTCACCATCACGGGCGGCATCATTTCGGTATATCCGGCCTTTATTCCCTCATCGAGGAAGAAGTTGATAAGGGCTCTTTCGAGCCTGGCTCCCTTTCCCTTGTAAACGGGAAATCCGGCTCCGGTGAGCTTGATACCCAGTTCGAAATCGATGATATCGTATTTTTTGATGAGGTCCCAGTGTGGCATAGCCGTTTCAGGCAGTTCAGGCAGTCTTCCTCCTTCCCTTACTTTTACATTATCGTCAGCACCATGTCCGGGTGCAACGGAATCGTGCGGAAGGTTCGGCAGTCTGACGATTTCGTTCCGGAGTTCCTCGTCGAGAGGTTCGAGCCTGGAGTTCAGTGCTTTAATCTCCTCCTTGAGCCTGTAGGTTTGCTCTTTGGCTGCTTCGGCTTCAGTTTTTTTCCCCTCTTTCATGAGGGTGCCTATTTCCTTTGATATCCTGTTAAGGTCGCTCTGCATCTGGTCGGAGCGTGTCTGGATGTTCCTGCGTTCGGTATCGAGGTCGATAATCCTGTCGAGGATCGGGGCTGCGTCAAAATTCTTGATCCTGAGCCGTTCTGTTATGAAATCGCGTTTTTCACGGATAAGGCTGATAGTAAGCATAGACCGGTGTAATTAATAAAAAAAGCAGGCTCTGAAAGCCTGCAGTAAAAGTATTAAAAACTCCCGGAATTCCCTTTCAGGTCATGAAAAGAATTACGGGAGCCTGTTTCATTAAGATATGCGGTTATTCACTTACCGGCTTCACCGATACGTATACCCTGTTATCCTTTCTTTTCCTGTACTCAACTTCCCCGTCGGTAAGAGCGAAGAGTGTGTGGTCTTTTCCAAGTCCGACATTGGTACCGGCGTGATGCCTGGTTCCGCGCTGGCGGACAATAATATTCCCGGCTTTAGCGGTCTGTCCGCCGAAGAGCTTTACACCAAGCCGCTTGCTTTGTGAATCGCGGCCGTTGCGTGAACTGCCTGCTCCTTTCTTGTGTGCCATAATATATGTGTATTAAATCTTATCGGATATTAAGCTTTCGACTTCCCTGTTTTTTTGACCGGTGCCTTTTTTTCGGTTTCCTTCTTCGCAGCTTCCCTGGGCACTGCAGGCTTCCTGGGAGTGGTTTTCTTTGCTTCTGCCTTTACTTCCTTTGCCTGTTCTTCCCTGGCTGCGGGTGCAGCTTCCTTCTTCTCGGCATGCTTCTTCGGAGTTACCTTTCCGTTGATGCTTATTATCTCAACATGTGTGAAGTTCTGGCGGTGTCCGTTTTTAACCCTGTAGCCTTTCTTTCTCTTCTTCTTGAAGACGATGACCTTATCGCCTCTTACATTGTTGATCACTTTTGCCTGAACTGAAGCGTCCTTCACTGTCGGTTCCCCCACAGTCACTTTTCCGTCTTCATCGAGCAGCAGAACCTGATCGAATTCGATTTTCTTCCCTTCTTCCACATCGAGACGGTGAACGAAGATCTTTTTCCCTTCTTCAACTTTAAATTGCTGACCTGCAATTTCTACGATCGCGTACATTGTTTATCCTTGTTATGTTGCTCCGTGAGGCGCACCAGACATCATTGCCCGGCAACTTTGCATTGCCCCGCCGGATTAATTTCAATTCGGACTGCAAAGATATATAAAATAGGTTATTAACAAACTACATGTGATAATTTTTTTAAAGTATGCCTCCCTAGTTCTTCTTATATTGGTTATATTTGTTCAATACATCATTCGGGGTACTTTATTTCTGCGCATAAGTATTTGATATGAAGAGAGTTAAGTTGAAGGTTATGGGGATGTCGTACAGCCAGACCCAGTCGGGTGCCTATGCGCTGCTGCTTATCGAGGAGAACGGTACAAGAAGGATACCAATTATAATCGGAGGCTTCGAAGCACAGGCGATTGTGATAAAGCTGGAGAACCTCGAACCGCCGCGCCCGCTTACTCACGACCTTTTCAAGAACTTTGCCGACCAGTTCAGGATAGCTGTCACGGAAGTGATGATATACAAGCTCGAGGACGGCGTGTTCTTTTCCCGTCTCATATGTAACGACGGGAAGAACGAACACGCTATCGACAGCAGAACCTCCGATGCAGTAGCAATAGCGCTCAGGTTCGGATGCCCCATCTATATATCGGAGGAAATACTGGAGAAAGCGCAGCTGACAAACAGCCCTTCCGACACCGAAAACGTGGTGCCCGGAGAGACAGAAACCAGGTACGAACCAGGGGGAAAGTTTGACACTTACACCGACGACGAACTATACAAAATGATCGACGAAGCGGTAAAAACCGAGGATTATGAACGTGCAGCCTCGATAAGGGACGAGATAGATAAAAGGAAGAAGAAAAAATGATGATCCCCGGCACCAGGATCTCTCCATTGTTACATCTCAATAAAATCATAAGTATGAAAAGGAAAATGGCAGTATTTGTTATCCTGTTCGTATTTGCAGCCACAGCAGTTGCAAAGGATTACAGGGTAAGTTCTCCCGACGGCAAAATAACGGTAACGGTTAAGGATGGCCCGGGACTGATCTGGTCTGCTTCCTATGACGGGCGGCCTGTTATAGCAGATGCCGCAGCAGGGCTCCGGCTTTCTTCGGGTTTTTTGCCCGGTGAAAAGGAAATGGTCAGAAAAGCGGTTTACGGCAAGATTGACCAGGTGCTCACACCTGTGGTCCCTGTTAAGAGATCGGCGATCCCCGATAAATGCAACTTCATGACAATCACCTATAAATCAGGCATCAGTGCTCAATTCAGGGTATATGACGACGGGATCGCTTACCGCTTCGAAACAGCTCTGAAGAACACAATCATAGTCAGCAATGAAACCGCAGACTTCCGGCTGCCGGAGGGATCTCTTTCATGGTATCCCCTCGAGGACAGCTTCATGTCGCATAATGAAAGACTATATGTTTACACATCGGCCGACACCCTGGCAGAAAAGCACCTGGCAAGCCTTCCCTCCCTGTTCGTGGTGAACGGCATAAACGTGCTCCTGACAGAATCGGATATCGATGACTACCCGGGGATGTGGCTGAGGGGAGCAGGCAACGGAAGGATCAGGGGAGTATTCCCGCCCTGCCCCGAAGAAGAACGGCTCAGGAGCGACCGGGATGTTCAGGTGATAAAAGCTAAGAATTATATCGCAGAAACCCGGGGTACCAGGACTTTTCCATGGAGGACATTCATCGTATCACCCGATGACGGCGGTCTTATCGAAAGCGACCTGGTGTTCAGGCTGGCAGCTCCCTGCAGGATAGAAGATACGAAATGGATTAAGCCAGGGCAGGTGGCATGGGACTGGTGGAACGCCAACAATATTTATGGAGTGAATTTCAGGGCAGGCATCAACAACGATACCTACAAATACTATATCGATTTTGCCTCGAAGAACGGGATTGAATATGTGATCCTCGATGAGGGCTGGTATAAGAAGGGAACCGTGCTGGAATCGATACCTGCCATCGATGTCCCCGAACTATGCAGATATGCGGAAAGCAGGAATGTTGGAATAATACTCTGGGTCGTCTGGAAAACATTCTGGGACAGGATTGATGAAGCAACAGCCCTGTATGAGAAGTGGGGAGTTAAAGGCATCAAGGTCGATTTCATGCAGAGGGATGATCAGCCGGTCGTAAATTTCTACCATGAGACGATGAGGAAAGCTGCAGAGCACCACCTTCTTGTTGATTTCCACGGCGCATATAAGCCTGACGGAGCCGGAAGAACCTGGCCGAATGCACTCACCAGGGAAGGTGTAAAGGGGCTTGAGAACAGCAAGTGGAGCAGGGATATCACTCCCGACCATAACCTGATGCTTCCATTCATAAGGATGGCAGCAGGCCCGATGGACTATACCCCAGGGGCAATGCTTAACTTCGAGAGGAATAATTTCACCCCCATTTTCAACAGACCCGGAAGCCTTGGCACGAGGGTGCACCAGATGGCCCTTTATGTCGTTTTTGAAAGTCCCCTCCAGATGCTCGCCGACTCCCCGACAAATTACATGAAGGAACAGGAGTGCACTGATTTCATTGTTAAAGTCCCTGTGACCTGGGACGACACCAGGGTGCTCGACGCCAGGATCGGTGACTACCTGCTTATTGCACGAAAATCGGGGTCAGAATGGTTCGTTGGTGCGCTTACCGACTGGAAAGCGAGGGAAATGGAGCTTGACCTGTCTTTCCTCCCCGCAGGGAATTATAGCATGGAGATCTTCCGCGACGGCATCAATGCCGACAGGCATGCACAGGATTACAGTCACCTGAAACAGGATGTAAAACCGGGTGATAAACTTAAGGTCAGCATGGTCGCTGGAGGAGGATGGGTTGCGAGGATAACTCCGAAACAATAAGCCTTCCTGAGAGAATAAATGCAGCAGTACCTCAGTCTTCTGGAGCATGTGATGAAGAACGGCGTCCGTAAGGGCGACCGGACCGGGACAGGAACCCTGTCCGTCTTCGGGTACCAGATGAGATTTGACCTTGAAAAAGGGTTCCCTCTTCTCACAACGAAAAAGCTGCATGTAAAGTCCATAATCCATGAACTGCTGTGGTTCATATCCGGCAGCACAAACATCAGATATCTCACCGATAACGGAGTAAGCATCTGGAATGAATGGGCTGACGCGGACGGGGATCTCGGGCCCGTTTACGGCTACCAGTGGCGCTCGTGGCCTGCTGCAGACGGGAAGAAAATAGACCAGCTGTCGGAGGTCATAAAAAACATAAAAGGAAATCCCGATTCGAGGCGCCTTATCGTCAGCGCCTGGAATGTGGGCGAAATACCGAAGATGGCTCTTCCACCGTGTCATGTTATGTTCCAGTTCTATGTTGCAGAAGGCAGATTGTCATGCCAGCTCTACCAGAGAAGCTGCGACATTTTTATCGGCGTCCCTTTCAATATTGCATCCTATGCACTTCTTACAATGATGGTTGCAAGGGTAACAGATCTCACGCCTGGAGATTTTGTACACACCCTCGGGGATGCACATATATATCTTAACCATACCGACCAGGTAAAGCTTCAGCTGGCACGGGAGCCATATCCGCTGCCCGTAATGGTTATAAATCCTGAGGTGAAGGATATCCTGAAGTTCAGGTTTGAGGATTTTAAACTTGAGAATTATATTTCTCATCCCCACATTAAAGCTGATATCGCTATATAATTACTGAATTATGATCTCTATAATAGTTGCAGTTTCAGAAGATCTTGGCATAGGGAAGAACAATGACCTGCTTTGGCATCTTCCGGAAGATATGAAGCGTTTTAAAAGGCTTACTACGGGAAACACTGTCGTTATGGGAAAGCGGACATGGGAATCGTTGCCAAAACGGCCTCTGCCAAACCGCAGGAATGTGGTTATTACCGATAAGCCGGGTGAAACCTTTGAAGGTGCAGTATCAGCATATTCCATTGAAGATGCAGTAACAAAATGCAAGGACGACAAGGAGGTTTTCATCATTGGAGGAGGCAGCATCTACAGGCAGTTCATGCCGATATCCGAAAGGCTTTACATTACTCACGTCCACAGGAAAACAGATGCTGATGTTTATTTTCCGGAAATAAGCCGGAAGACATGGAAAGTTATTGAGAAAGAGGAATTCAGGCCCTCCGGCGACGGCATCCCCTATACCTATGTTATATACGAGAGGCGGAAATAAACCATAAAAAATCCTGTCGCGGTTAAACCTTGCATGGTCTTTATCATCTAAATGGTTGTTAATCGGAATTAATAACCAAAGATAAAGCTATGAAAACAAGGATTTTTATTATGATTGCAGCAGCTGCTGTTTTCACTTTCACATCATGCAGCAAGATGAATGACATCGACCAGACCAGCATCGAAATGGCCGACGATGACGCCATAAGCGACGCTGTATTTGAAGATGTCTTCAACACAGTCGACCATGCCGATATCATCCTCGATGGTTTCCTGAAGGGCGGAAGCGAAAAATCGGCCGTTGCTGATTCATGTCCGCTGATAACCATAGACCACCCGGATGATGCAGTCTGGCCCAAAACAATAACCATTGATTTTGGCACCCTTTGCAACGGGCTCTATGAAAATACCAGGTCGGGAAAAATTATTATCGTGGTAACAGGACCAAGACTTGAACCGGGGACCACCAGGACTGTCTCTTTCGATGATTATTACATTAACGGGATAAAGGTGGAAGGAACGAAGGTTGTTGAAAACCAGGGATATAACAATAACCAGAACATGGTTTTCTCGGTCACTCTCACTGAAGGCATGCTTACTCTTCCTGACGGAAGGACGATTGAACGTTCATTTTCCCATGAAAGGGAATGGATAGCAGGGCTGACCACAAGAAACATCTGGGATGATGAATGTCTTGTTACCGGCACTGCCGAAGGAGTTACGCTCAGGGGTATAAGCTATGAGAATACGATCACTACAGCCCTGCACTGGAAACGTGCATGCAGGTTCATTGTAAGCGGTGTGGTAAGGATCGAAAGGGAAGGCCGTGATCCTGTTGATCTTAACTACGGCGACGGTGATTGTGATGCATACGCAACCCTGACGATGGGAGAGAAGTCGAAGGAAATACTGTTGCGGTATCACCGATAGGCCCTGTTGAATGGATATTTCGGATTTCGGATTGTGGATTTCGGATTTTGGATTGCGGATTTAAAGGGATCCTTCAGCGATTCTTCAATCCGAAATCGCAAATCCGCAATCCGCAATCCCTATGACGCTTTCAGCACCTTAAGGTCAATTCTGCCCAGCTTGCTGCTGGCGTATTCAGCGGTTATAACAAGTTCATCCCTGCCCATTGAGGGCATCTCGAACATTGCATCGAGCATGATGGTCTCGCAGATAGATCTCAGTCCCCTTGCCCCCAGCTTGAACTCAACAGCCTTGTCGACTATGTAGTCAAGCACACCGTCGGCAAAAGAGAGTTCAATATTATCCATCCTGAAAAGCTTGATGTACTGTTTCACAAGGGCGTTTTTAGGTTCTGTGAGTATGGCTCTCAGAGCCTTTTTGTCGAGAGGGTCGAGATGGGCGACAACCGGGAGCCTTCCGACTATTTCAGGTATCATGCCAAAGGCCCTCAGGTCCTGGGGAGCAACATACTGAAGCAGGTTGTCCTTATCGATCCTGTCCCTGTTCTTTGAGGCTCCATAGCCTACGATCTGTGTATTCAGGCGCTGTGCTATCTTGCGTTCTATTCCCACGAAAGCTCCGCCGCAGATGAAAAGGATATTTTTAGTGTCGACAGGTATCATTTTCTGCTCGGGATGCTTGCGTCCGCCCTGGGGTGGTACATTGACTATCGATCCTTCAAGGAGCTTGAGAAGCCCCTGCTGCACTCCTTCGCCCGAAACATCGCGTGTTATCGACGGATTATCTCCCTCCTTTCTGGCGATCTTGTCGATCTCGTCGATAAAAACTATTCCCTTTTCGGCAGCCTTCACGTCGTAGTCGGCATTCTGGAGAAGCCTGGTAAGAAGGCTTTCGATATCCTCTCCCACGTACCCGGCTTCGGTGAGCACTGTTGCATCAACAATAGTGAAAGGCACATGAAGCATTCTCGCAACAGTCCTGGCAAGGAGGGTTTTCCCCGTTCCGGTGGCGCCTACGAGGATTATGTTCGATTTTTCTATCTCAACGTCTTCGGGATCAGGTTTTTGCATCAGCCGCTTGTAATGGTTGTATACGGCTACTGAAATGATCTTCTTGGCCATTTCCTGGCCAATGACGTACTGGTCGAGGAAATTTTTTATTTCGGCAGGCTTGAGAAGGTTAATAGTGTCGAATGCGACATTCTTCTTTGTGCCCAGCTCTTCATTCATTATTCCATAGGCCTGCTCAATGCAATGGTCGCAGATGTGACCCTCGAGTCCGGCTATCAGAATGTTGGTCTCTTTCTTTGTTCTTCCGCAGAATGAGCACTTGTCCATTTCAGGCTATTTTGTCTTAACAAGGATCTCGTCGATCATCCCGTAATCCTTTGCTTCCTGGGATGTCATCCAGTGATCCCTGTCAGAGTCCTTTTCAACTTTTTCAACAGGGTTCCCGGAGTGGAAGGCTATGATCTCGTAAAGCTCCCTTTTTATCTTCATTATCTCGCGGGCTTGTATCTCTATGTCAGAAGCCTGTCCCTCTACTCCGCCCATTGGCTGGTGGATCATTATCCTTGAATGCCTTAGAGCAGACCTTTTGCCCTTGGTGCCTGCAGTGAGAAGAACGGCGCCCATGGAAGCAGCCATGCCCGTACAGATCGTTGCCACATCTGAAGATATGTACTGCATGGTGTCGTATATCCCCAGGCCGGCATTAACTGAACCACCGGGGGTATTGAAATAGATCTGGATATCCTTTCCGGGATCAGATGAATCGAGGTAAAGCAGCTGGGCCTGGACAATGTTGGCCACGTAATCGTCGATGGGGAGGCCCAGGAATATGATCCTGTCCATCATCAGCCGCGAGAATACATCCATCGAAGCCACGTTAAGCTGTCTTTCCTCGATGATTGTGGGAGAGATATAGCTGTTGGCAATGATCGATGAATAACGCTGCATTGTGAGGCTGCTGATACCCTTCCTGCTGGCTGCAAATCTTTTGAAATCGTCGTTTATGTTCATTTCCGGATTTTATAGAGTTAAGGACCAAAGATACAAAAATTTAAAATATGATAGTAATCAGCATATTACGCTTCAAAGAGCTTGTTGAAATCCTCGGCGGTGACCTTCTTCTCTTCCACCGTCACTATTTCCCTGATATGGCGCAGAACCTTGTCTTCCAGTACTTTATCTCCTATTCTCCTGGCATCGTCCTCCTTTTTGAGTGTTTCCCTGGCATAATTTGAGATCTGTTCGTCGGTAGCATAGTAGAGCCCGTACTGCTGGAACTGGAAACGGGTGATCTTTTCGGCTTCAGCCTGCATCTCCTCGTCGGATATCTTTATTTCATTATCGCGGGCAACCTTGTTCCTTATAAGCTGCCACTTAAGATCCTGGCTGAAAGTGTCAAATTCCTTTTCTATCTGCTCGGCAGTTGTATTTTCATTCACTTTCAGCAGCCATTTTTTCAGGAACTCAACAGGCAGCCCGAGGCTGGTCTTTTCAAGAACAAGTTTCCTGATGTCCTGCATGAGCCTGAAATCGCTTTCACGCCTGAGGCTTGCTGCTATCTCCTCTTCAATTTTGTTCATAAACTCTTCTTCGGAGTTTACGACACCCTCTCCGTAAATCCTGTTGAACAGTTCCTGGTTCACTTCGGCATTATGGAAGCGGGTGATCTCATCGATCGTGAACCGGAAGCTGTCGCCTATGGCGTTGATCTCTTCCTTTTTCCTGCCCAGCAGGCCAGCTATTTCGAGGTCGTTGGGGAAAGCTTTCCTTATGTTGAAAGAAACGGATTCCTGCTCCTTCTTCCCTATGAATTCCTTTTTGATCTCGTCATCCTTTATTATATCAACAGCCAGGGTTGATTTATCATTTACAACACCCTCTGGTTTCGGATTACCCTGATCATCAAGCTCTTCGATTTTTCCCTTCAGGATATCCTTCTCGTCTGAAGACTCTTCTTTTCTGAATTCGCCGTAGCGGCGGGTATAGTTGGTAAGCCAGTCGTTCTTCATCTTTTCGTCGATAATGATTTCGTGGCAGGTTACCTTGTTCTTTTTGTCGAGCTTAAGTTCCACTGCTGGTGCAAGCCCCAGTTCGAATGAGAAGCTGAAATCGTCCTGTGTTTCAAAGCTGATCTTTTCATTTTCATCGGCTTTGGGGAGGGGATCGCCGAGGATCTCCAGCTTTTCGTCGCTGATGTATTTATGGATGTTTTCGCTCACGGTTTTGTTTATCTCATCTAGCTTGACGGCAGTGCCGTACATTTTCCTGATAAGATCGATAGGCACCATTCCCGGACGGAAGCCTTTTATATTAGCTTTCTTGCGGTAGTCTTTCAGGACCTTCTCCACCTTTTCCTGGTAATCAGCCTTTTCGATCTTCACGGTCAGGACCGCGTTGAGGTCATCGATATTTTCCCTGGTAATGTTCATATTAATTGTTTTGTTTGTATTTAAAAAACCGCCAATGCCGTGAATCCTGGTATCGGGCGGTTTGCATTCTGGTGCGGATGAAGGGACTCGAACCCCCACGCCCTTAAGGCACAAGATCCTAAGTCTTGCTCGGCTACCAATTACGACACATCCGCGTAAAACCGGTGCAAAAGTACAGAAAATAATTTGTTTGGCAAATGGTTATGCTTACCTGCGCAGCTCAAAGTTCTTGCCGAGGTAAACTTTTCTTACATGCTCATCTTCAGCAAGTTGTGACGCTGTACCCGATTTGAGGATCTTTCCCTCGAAAAGAAGGTAAGCCCGGTCGGTGATGGAAAGCGTTTCATGGACGTTATGGTCGGTGATGAGAATGCCTATATTCTTGTTCTTCAGGTGGGAGACTATGCTCTGTATGTCTTCAACCGCTATGGGATCGACTCCTGCAAAAGGTTCATCAAGGAGTATGAAATTAGGCTTAAGCGCCAGGGCTCTGGCAATCTCCGTTCTTCTTCTTTCTCCTCCTGAAAGCTGTATACCCTTGCTTTTACGGATCTTCTGCAACCCGAACTCAAGGAGCAGGTTTTCGACTCGTTCTGCCTGTTCCTGTTTAGAGAAGCCAGACATTTCAAGGACTGCCTTCAGGTTGTCTTCCACCGAGAGGTTCCTGAACACCGAGGCTTCCTGTGCCAGGTAACCGATACCCTTGCGGGCGCGCTTGTAAACAGGCAGGTCGGTAATATCTTCATTCTCAAGGAAAATTCTTCCTTCCCGGGGTCTGATAAGTCCGACGATCATGTAGAAGGATGTTGTCTTCCCGGCACCGTTAGGCCCCAGAAGCCCTACTATCTCACCCTGCTCAACCTCTATGGAAACATGGTCGACAACTGTCCTGTTCCGGTACTTTTTAACGAGGTTTTCAGTGTAAAGCTTCATCTGAATCTTGAATTAATCAATCGTTGTTCTCTTCTTTCATAAACTCATCGTGTTTCCTGTTCTTTGATTTTATGACCCCGGCAGAAATGAATATGCTGACTTCATAAAGAAGGAGCAGGGGAATTGCCACGAGCGTCTGCGAGAAAACATCAGGAGGTGTTATTATGGCTGCCAGGATGAAAATGACAACTATTGAATGCTTCCTGTACTTCCTCATGAATGCAGGGGTGATGATCCCTATTTTAGTCAAAAAGAAAGCGATAATGGGAAGCTCGAACACGATTCCTGTTGCAAGGCATATCGATGTCAGTGTGCCGATATAGGACCTGATGTTTATCTGGTTGATAACGTCAGGGCTTACCTGGTATGAGGTAAGGAAGTGTATCGACAGGGGCGCCAGGATGAAATAACCGAAAAGGACACCGGTGAAGAACAACGATGTTGAGGCCAGGACGGCTCCCCTTGCATGCCTTGCCTCATTGGTATGGAGCGCAGGCCTGAAGAATGACCAGAATTCCCTGATAACGAAAGGGAAGGCCATGATAAGGCCTGCTACCAGGGCTACCACGATATGGGTGGTTATCTGGCCTGACATCTTGATACTGATGAGCTGAAATTCGTTATCCCTGTTTATACAAAGAATATCGGGGTTTTCGGTGTGCAGCGTTTCGTGCAGGTACTGTCCGAACTGGCAAAGAGCCCTGTTTGTAATGAATTCGGGGGTTGAAGGGGCAAGCAGCACCGTGTCGAAGAGCACGGTCTTGAACACAAAGGCAACTATCATGAAAGCAACAATTGCTATCAGCGACCTGATAATATGCCACCTCAGCTCCTCAAGGTGCTCAAGGAATGACATTTCCGCTTCTCCGTTCTTCCCTGTTTTACGTTTCAGGGCCATAATCCTTCAGATGATTAAAAAATTCAGCGTGTAAAGATGATAAAACTTACAATTCAAAACAACTAAAGCACACCCGATATGTTTTAATTGAAAAGGAATTATGTTAATTATTCTTTAAAACAATTTTTTTATTGGGAAATTTATTAACTTTAGATAAACTGCAGGAAAACGGGAATCCCGCAGGACATAGAAAATTCTTCAGGGGAACAAGTGATAAGCGACAAGACCATACATGATTACCTTAAAAGGTATTTTGGATTCGACACCTTTAAGGGGAATCAGGAACTGATCATCAAAAATGTCCTGGAAGGGAGGGATACGTTCGTTCTTATGCCTACCGGCGGAGGCAAATCTCTCTGCTATCAGCTTCCGGCAGTGATGGGTGAAGAAACGGCCATCGTCATCTCACCCCTGATCGCCCTGATGAAGAACCAGGTAGATGCCATGCGCAACTTCAGCACCGACGACGATGTGGCACACTTTCTCAATTCTTCGCTTACCAAGACGGAAATAGCAAGGGTGAGGAAAGATGTTCTCGACCACCACACAAAGCTTCTCTATGTTGCTCCGGAATCACTTACCAAGGAGGAAAACATAGATTTCCTCAGGAATGTGAAAGTTTCATTTTATGCCGTCGACGAAGCTCACTGTATCTCGGAATGGGGACACGATTTCAGGCCTGAATACAGGCGGATAAGGCCCATAATTGACACTATCGGAAGGTCGCCGATTATTGCTCTTACGGCAACAGCCACACCAAAGGTGCAACACGATATCCAGAAAAACCTGGGAATACTAGATGCAAATGTCTTCAAATCATCATTCAACAGGCCGAACCTGTATTATGAGGTCAAGTCGAAGCAGGATGTAACGAAGGAGATAATAAAATACATAAAGAATAACCCTGGTAAATCGGGGATAATCTACTGCCTCAGCCGAAAAAAGGTTGAGGAGATGGCCGAAGTGCTCAAGGTGAACGGCATCAAGGCCCTTCCGTACCATGCGGGAATGGATTCTGCCACACGCACGGCAAACCAGGACAAGTTCCTTATGGAGGAGGCTGATGTGATCGTTGCGACGATTGCCTTCGGCATGGGCATCGACAAGCCCGATGTCAGGTTTGTG
This sequence comes from Bacteroidales bacterium, assembly GCA_025454775.1. Classification (GTDB taxonomy): domain Bacteria; phylum Bacteroidota; class Bacteroidia; order Bacteroidales; family VadinHA17; genus LD21. Next base: position 13,766 of record JALONU010000058.1, read on the forward strand.
ATACATTATGACATCCCCAAGAGCCTGGAGGGATATTACCAGGAGACTGGCCGGGCAGGCCGCGACGGAGGTGAAGGCAACTGCATAGCCTATTACAGCTATAATGACATCGTCAAGCTCGAAAAATTCATGCAGGGAAAGCCGATAGCCGAACAGGAAATAGGAAAGCAACTGCTTCTTGAAACGGTATCCTATGCCGAATCGTCGGTATGCCGCCGCAGGCTGCTGCTTCACTATTTCGGCGAGGAGTATGAACATGAAAACTGTGAGGCATGCGATAACTGCCTCCATCCAAAAGAACAGTTCGAGGGGAGTGAAGCTGTTGTAAACGTCCTCGAAACAATTCTTGCTGTCAAGGAGAAATTCAAGGCCGACCATATTGCCCATATACTTTCGGGCAAAGTGACATCGGCGGTGAAGTCCTATAAGCACAACAAGCTGGAATACTTCGGGATAGGAGAGGACAAGGACGAGAAATTCTGGAACATGGTCATCAGGCAGGCGCTAATAGCGAAACTGCTTACCAAGGACATCGAGAATTACGGCCTGCTGAAGCTTACCGAAAAAGGGATGGAGTTCATCGAAAAACCTTCCTCATTCATGCTTGCCGAGGATCATGACTATGCCGATACTGTGGACGAGGAAAATGCATTCGGCGCCAAGACAGCTGCCGTCGATGAAGAGCTCTTCAGCATACTGAAAGACCTCCGCAAAAAATTATCCAAGCTGAAGGATGTGCCTCCATTTGTGATATTCCAGGATCCGTCGCTCGAGGATATGGCCATACAGTACCCGGTAACGCTCGATGAGCTTCAGAACATTTCGGGTGTAGGAGCAGGAAAGGCACAGAGGTACGGGAAGGAATTCGTCGATGTAATAAAGAAATATGTAGAGGAAAAGGAGATCATCAGGCCTCTCGACATGGTGGTGAAATCCGTAGTCAACAAATCGGGCATAAAGGTTTATATAATCCAGAGCATCGATATGAAGAGGCCGCTCGAAGACATTGCGGAAGCCAAAGGCCTGGAAATGGGAGAGCTTATATCAGAAATAGAAGCTATCGTTAACTCAGGCACCCGCCTGAACCTCGACTATTATATCGACACCGTGATCGACGAGGACCGCCAGCATGATATTTATTCATATTTCAGGGAAGAGGCGGAGTCGGATTCGCTCGAGGAAGCCTTCAAAGAGCTTGGAAGCGAGTTCGAGGAGGAAGAAATAAGGCTCATCAGGATCAAGTTCCTGTCGGAGATGGGGAACTAGCGGTTTAAAGGAACAGCGGCGTAGCGGCGCAATGGCTAATCGGCCTGACTCATCAGTCCCACCGGTTACCTTTAAAAATCACATACGGGACAATACCAAATACGTAAAATGGATAAAATAGCTGCGATGGCAGAAACCATTTCATCAGGTTCTGCCTGCCGTAACGGGATGTTGTATTGTGAAGGATCAGCCAGTCGGGAACCGACTTCAGAAGAAAAGCTGCCAGAAATATAAGCAGGTAAACCTGATTAAAAATCCCTGAAATAAGCAAAACGGGCTGAATTAAAATTGTAACAAATGTTACAATTGCCAGGGTGATTGTAAATCTGTCAGTGTAAGCTCCTGCCTTGGAGAGCCATCTTGAGCGCTGCCTGAGGAGTGATGACAGGGAACTGCATGTTTCAGTGGTCACGACGGCTTCCTGCGACTCAAGCCATTCTATCCTGCTGCCTTTCTCCCTTTTCAGGCTGTGAAGCAGGAATACATCATCGCCGCTGACCAGATCAGGGCGAAGATTTACGGAACACCTTTCATAAGCATCCCTGGTGAAAGCCAGGCTGGCACCGTTGCACATCACAGGGTTCCCCGGGGCGGCGGTACCGGCTGTGACGCCCTGGAGGCTCAGGAACTCAAGCTCCTGGAACCGCTGAATGAAACCAGGCGAACCTCTCATCTCCACAGGACAAATGATCATTTCCGGTTTCTTCTCCGAATAAA
>JALONU010000228.1 GCA_025454775.1 Bacteroidales bacterium
CTGATGACGTATAATCCGGAAGCATTCAGGGAGCTGAACTTCCTTTTCAGGAATGTGGCGGATCTCTTTGGTGCAGACCAGGAAAGGACGGATGTCTATTTTAGTGAACTTCCGGAAGGACTGAAAGATTTCATTGCGAGGGATGAGTGGCTTTCCAGGATCAGCGAAATCAATGCCAACACTTCTTCCCCCTCCTCATTCCTGAAAAGGTTTTTCAGCTGGTTCGGGATGTTGATGATAATAAAGTTCCTTAACAAGGCACATACCGTAAGGCTTGAAAAGAAAGCTGTGACGATTGCTGCAGCTGAGCTTCTTCGGATGAAGGGTGCTAATGCTCAGTGGAATAACGTATTCGATCTTCTTGAAAGATACAGGAACCTGGAAAGTTAATTGTTCCTTCGCGATATCTTCCTGTCTTCCGACGGGGTCAGAACAATATACAGGTCTTCGTCAGACTTTTTCATAAGGTATTGTTCCCTGGCAAATTTCTCAAGGTTATTGTTGTCGGTCTTCAGTTCCCTGAGCTTTATCCTGTCTGATTCTATCTTATTGGTATAATACTCCCTGTCGTTTTTCAGGCTTTTCAGCTCCCTCATATCCTTTATCCTTGCCAGCAGGTTGTTTGAATCGAGAAGGATGATCCACACAAGAAACATAACGGTGGTCAGTATGTACCTGTTCCTGAGAGGAGGCGGGATCTTTTCTATGAACCTGAACTTCAGCATTCTGTCGTAAAGGTAAAACTTTTTTGTCAACCGCCGCTCATCAGGTAGAGCATCATTACATTATCGCCTTCCCTGATGAAGGTGGTATCATATTGTTCCTTCGGGATGAAGACCCCGTTTATCCTGATTATCCTCATCCTGAAGGAGAACTTTTTAAGCTCAAGCATCATGCTGACAGTCAGATTGTCAGCATCGATCACTTCTTCGCGGTTATTCAGCAGAAAGTTCATAAACGATAGTAGTCCCTTGTTTTCTTCATCAGGATCTCCACAACTGTATTTGCCTGCATGTTTGCAACTAAACCAACCCTTGGGGCCATCGGAGGCAGGTCGTCGTCTGCGGTTGTGGACTCATCGCCGCAGATATGTATTGTTTCGTCCGCCTTCCTGTACCTGATGGCATTGCTGTTTCCCCACCCTGCCAGCCCTGACCCGATAACAACCGGTGTTCCCGGCATTGTCGTGAGGATTGTTTCCAGCAGCATTTCCTTCATTTCATCACGGTCGAAAGCTTCGACAATTACATCGCAGCCGGCAAATATCTCAGGTATGTTCTTCCTGTCGAGCTTCTCAGCATGTGCGATAACTGTTATGTCAGGATTGATCCTTGCTATATTCTCCTTCAGCGCATGTGATTTCAGCATCCCTACCTGGGAGGTGAAATAGTACTGCCGGTTCAGGTTTGCGGGTTCCACGGTGTCGAAATCAGAGAACACTATCGTACCTACGCCGCTGCGTGCAAGTGCTGCGGCACAGTTGGAACCCAGGCCGCCGGCTCCTGCTATGCCTACCCTGAACTGTGCAAGGTGATCCCTGATCTCCGAAAATCTCATCAGGATATTATGAAATATTACTTCCTTCCCTGGTATGGCTTTATGCTGTCAAGTTCGATGGTCCAGAGAACCGGTGTAAATCCTGGAACGATGCCCCACAGACCTTCGAAGCCGTATGCAAGTCCCGACGGGGTGAGAAGGCGCGATGTCCCTCCGGCTTTCATATACCGGAGGCCTTCGTCCACACCTTTCATTTTCATCCCGTCGAAGCTTCCTATCACGTATTTAAACGGTGTTGTATAGGGATTGTTCTTATCAAACTGCACGTAATCGGTAAAAGCAGCCTTATACTTAAAATATACAGTGTCGTTATCACGGGGACTGGGCCCTGTTCCAGGTACAAGCTCGATGTAATACAATCCGCTGGGATACAGTACATAAACAGTGTCCTCAAGTGATTCTATATAGGCATTTATCATCTTCTGCTCATTAACCGCCCACTTGTTCTTTTCACACCCGGTAGCCATCGCTGCGAGAAGTACCAGTATGCTGATTTTTATCCATATCATCACCGAAACTGAAATTTTTGCGAAAGTTAGTAAGCTTTTGGTCCATTTGCAACCGCAACCACTGATTAACGAACCTCCTGAATGATTATTATGGCCATCGTAGTCTGATTTATATCATGGCGGGGCATTCATAAATATTGTAACTTTGATATTTCCCATAATCACACGAAATACAATCTTATGGACCCGACCACCAGCATGGCAGAGTTTAAGGTACTGAAACGCCTGGACTATAACTGGAAGCCTCTGAGCAAAGGTTATACGGATAAAATACTGTATATCAATGCAGGTACATTCCAGATTCTGGAGAAAGACGTGCCTGCGGTGATGAAGGAGAAATTCATCGGAGGAAAAGGATATGGACTGAGGCTTCTCTGGGATGGAACACGTCCCGATACAAAATGGGATGATCCGGAAAACGAGATAATTATTTCCTCCGGGCCCATTGGAGGCATAACCCAGTATTCAGGAACAGGCAAATCGCTGGTTGTCAGTATTTCACCACAGACAAACTCCGTTATGGACAGCAATGTGGGAGGATTCTTCGGGCCTTTTCTGAAGTTTTCAGGCTACGATGCTCTGGAATTGCAGGGAAAGGCTGAAAAGGATATAATTATCTTCATTGATGGCATAAATCACAGGGTTGAGATCCTCGAAGCCCCGGAAATAACCTCCGACAGCCATCTCCTGGCTGAAAAGCTTACAGACATCTTCGCCGGCAATGAAAGCGAAAAAAAGAACATAGGTGTGGTCTCGTCGGGATCAGCAGCCGAACATTCACTTATCGGGATGCTGAATTTCAGCTTCTATGACCCCAAGAGAAAGAAAGTTAGGCTCAAGCAGGCAGGTCGCGGCGGGATCGGGACTGTATTCAGGAACAAGAAGATCAAAGCTCTCGTTTGCAAGGTACCCGGAGTTAAGGGAAACTTGAATAATGTTGTTGATCTTGAGGCTATTATGGAGAGAGGGAGACGTTTTAACAGGGAAATCCGCGAACTCGATGACAAGCAGTGCCAGATGAGGCAGGTTGGGACAGCTCACCTCATGGAAGTTATGAATGACCATGATCTTCTTCCTACCATGAATTACCAGTATGGAAGCCATAAGGATGCCTGGAAGATTGATTCATCTGTCTGGAAAAGAAATTTCACCCAGAACATACCCGACGGCTGCTGGATAGGATGCAATATGTCGTGCAGCAAGGGTGTCGATGATTTCGAGATACGAAGCGGCCCATACAAGGGCCATAAAGTTCTTGTTGACGGGCCTGAATACGAGAATGCTGCAGGGCTCGGCTCCAACGGAGGAATATTCGATCCCGGTTATATCATTGAAGCCAACTTTTACTGCGATACTTACGGGATCTGCACAATAACATGGGGAACGATAGTCGCATTTATTATGGAGTGCTTCCAGAGGGGAATACTTAATAGGGACAGGGCGCAGGGCTTTGAGCTGAATTTCGGTGATGCTGACAAGGCTCTTGAGCTTCTTCATATGGCAGCAAGGGGTGAAGGATTTGGTAAAGTTGCAGGGATGGGCGTCAGGAAAATGAAAGAACTGTTTATAGCTAATAAATGGGGAGATCCAAAGCTGTTGTTCGATATTGCAATGGAAAACAAGGGACTTGAATATTCCCAGTACATGTCGAAGGAATCTCTTGCCCAGCAGGGAGGCTATGCAATGACTAACAAAGGACCGCAGCATGATGAGGCGTGGCTTATCTTCATGGACATGGTCAACAACCAGATACCCACCTTTGAAAACAAGGCCGAAGCCCTGCATTACTTTCCCATGTTCAGGACATGGTTCGGGCTGGTGGGTCTCTGCAAACTTCCATGGAATGATGTTGAACCGGAGAACAATGCCCAGGCAGATGAACCCGCCAAAGTTCCGGAACATGTCGATAATTACGTGACCATCTATAAGGCCGTAACAGGGAGAGACTTCGACAAGCACAGGCTGATCCGGGATTCTGAGAGGGTATATAATTTTCAGCGGGTATTCAACCTGAGGAGGGGATTTGGCACAAGGATACACGACAGGCAGCCCTACCGTGCAGCCGGACCTGTAACAGCAGAGGAGTATGAATCGCGTGCAGAAAGGTACGACAAACAGCTGATCGAGAAATGCGGCTATGATCCAACCGGGAAGTCCACTGTTGAAAAAATGGAGGTACTCAGGAAATACAGGGAGGACCGGTATGAGAAACTACTCGATGCCGTTTATGAAAGAAGAGGCTGGAATAAGAATGGAGTACCTAAAATAGACTTCCTGAAGAAGATCGGTATGGACTTACCTGAAGTGATAGAGGTGGTAAAAGACCACCAGATCTGAAAATTCAGCGTAAGGGTGCCGGAGCAATAATAAGAAAATCTATCACATTGACGCGCTATTTACTGACACTGATCCTGGGCCTGCTGCTATTTTCAGGCTGCAGGACCAGGCAGCCTGAAATAATTATCTTCCACGCAGGGAGCCTTTCCGTCCCATTCCGGGAACTGGCTCACGAGTTTGAGAAGCGCCATC
>JALONU010000229.1 GCA_025454775.1 Bacteroidales bacterium
ATATGATCAGGACAAGTGAATTGACAAAGATCTTCAGGACTGAAGAAGTTGAGACAACGGCGCTCAATAAAGTAAATCTGAATGTTAGCGAAGGAGAATATGTTGCGGTCATGGGGCCTTCCGGGTGCGGAAAATCGACACTACTGAATATCCTCGGCCTCCTCGACAACCCGACATCCGGGAGCTATGTATTCAACGGCACTGAGGTTGCCAATCTTAAGGAACGCGACAGAACGGTATTCAGAAAAGGGAATATAGGTTTTGTTTTCCAGAGCTTTAACCTCATCGATGAACTGAACGTTTATGAAAACGTTGAACTGCCGCTCATCTATCTGAAGATGAAGGGCAGCGAACGCAAGCAGAAGGTGGAGAAAGCCCTTGAAAGAATGAAAATCACACATCGCGCCAAACACTTCCCGCAGCAGCTATCTGGAGGACAACAGCAAAGGGTGGCTATTGCACGTGCCGTTGTGGCAAATCCGAAGCTTATACTCGCCGACGAGCCTACAGGTAATCTCGATTCAAAGAACGGTATTGAAGTGATCAACCTCCTTACCGAGCTGAACAAAGAGGGGACTACCATAATAATGGTCACCCATAGCGACAGGGATGCAGGCTATGCACACAGGATCGTAAACCTGTTCGACGGACAGATAGTTGGCTAGGAGAGAGCCTCTCAGGTTTTTTTCAGCTTGTTGTAGAGAGTCTGACGGGTGATACCGAGTTTAGCGGCAGCAACACTTATGTTGTTGCCGTTTCTTTTGAGACAGTCGAGGATGAACTTCTTCTCCATCTCGGCCAGGGTCATCTCGTGATGATAGACGGGCCTGGCGGCTGTTCCCAGATCGAAGTCCGGGGGCAGAAGCACTGCAGACTCACACATGATCACGGCTTTTTCGATAGTGTGCTGAAGCTCCCTTATATTCCCCGGCCAGTTATAGTCTGTGAGCTTCTCGAGTGCATGTGTTTTGATCTTCAGGGGAGCCTTGTTATATTTTTCACAGAATGCCTTTACGAAATAATTTGCCAGTATTGGAATATCATCTACCCTGTCGCGCAGCGGAGGCACCTCGATCATGATCGTATTGATCCTGTAAAACAGGTCCTCACGAAACCTTCCCTCCCGGACCATTTTTGCCAGGTCGCAGTTTGTAGCGCATATAAGCCTGATATTGACAGGTATTGTTTTGTTGGATCCTACCCTCGTGATCGTCCTGTTCTGAAGTGCATTAAGAATTTTAGACTGAGAATGCATGGAGAGGTTCCCTATCTCATCAAGAAAGAGTGTTCCTCCGTCTGCGAGCTCAAACTTTCCCTTCCTGTCGTCCCTGGCGTCGGTGAAGGCTCCTTTTACATGGCCGAAAAGTTCACTTTCAAGGAGCGACTCAGTGAGCGATCCCATATCGACATTTACCATGAGCTCTCCGGACCGGTGCGAAAGGTTGTGTATTTCCCTGGCAATAAGCTCCTTGCCTGTACCGTTTTCGCCGGTGATAAGAACATTAGCATCGGTAGGAGCAATTTTTCTTACTATGTTCATCACATTGATCATCGTTGGTGATGCTCCCTGCACAAGCTTGTCCGGTACCCTGCTCATAAGATAAAATTTGAAAAGTGAAGATAATAGATAATGTCTAAATATTAGACAAATATTTTATTTGTTTTGTCTCATGAACTCACCCCCCAGTCCTCCGCTTAAGCTACGGCCTGCAAGGCCTGCCCCCTCCCGAGCCCACGAACTCACCCCCCAGCCCCCCTCTCTGCTGGCGCAAAGAGGGGGGAGTGTCTTGATATTGATTAATTAACCATCCCTGCAAAGAAAATAGGGGGGGAGATTACTATTAACCAGGGCAGTTCCCCCTCGTTACGAAGTAGAGAGGGGGAAAAGAAGGGGGTGAGTACATGTTTATTCCTGCAACTTTCTGATAAATGTACCGTCTTTATGGTGAAACTTCTTAATTAAACAAGAAATGACAGTCAGACTGAACCCGAATGAAGTTGTCCTGAATGCAGGAGACACAAATCAGATAGTTGATAACCAGAGAGTTGATGGCAAACTGATCGTTACCAATCAGAGAATCTATTTCAGGACACTGAAGGAGGAGCTGGCTGCATTCAACCTCGAGATCCTCTTTGACAACATACTCGAAGTGATATTTTATCAGAATGGAATATTTTCAGCAAAGGGAATTAATGTTGTCACACGCGATGGCAGAAGCCATGCTTTCCCGCTTAAGAAGCGTGATGAGATAGGGTCGCTTATAAATAAAATGTATTAATCCCTTTAAGCTCATATTGCGGATTGCGGAATGTGGATTGCGGAATAGAAAATCAAAAATCCAAAATCGACAATCCGAATTCCGAAATCGACAATCCGAAATCCGAAATCATATCATTCGTACCTCAACGACTCAGCGGGATTTCGCAAAGCAGCCCTGATTATCTTAAGGCTTATGGTCGACGTCGTTGCTGTCACCATTATTAATGTTGCTGACAACAGGATTCCGGTACCTATGGGGACAAAGTAATCCCAGATGCTGTCCATAAGATTTAAGGACATGTAATAACCTCCCGTACAACCAAGTATAGATGCAATCAGAAGTATCATCAGGAATTTTTTACTAACAAGGAACATTATAAGAGGTACAGGTGCTCCCTGTATTTTCCTTATTCCGATCTCCTTGGTGCGCCGAATTATGTCGAGGGAAACAAGATTAAACATCCCTATCAATGACAGGAGTGTAGCAATTATTGCCAGGAAAACAACCACTTTGAGGATGCTTCCGTTAATATCCTTTTCCTCCTGCATTATATCTTCCTGTGTCCTGCCTCCAAATACCTGGTTGACAGAAACCTTTTTCCATTCTTTTTCCAGAAAATCCAGAACATCCGGTATATCCCCGTTATTTGCCCTTATGGCCAGGATACCATATTCATCACGCTCTGACAATCTCAGAACAGCAGGTTCAATTTTCTGCCATACCCCCGATGTATAAAAATCATCCACTACCCCTATTACGGTCAGGATGGTTGTATCATATACGGTAATTGTTTTTCCGACAGGTTCACTCCAGCCAAAATCTCTGACCAGCTTCTGATTTACAATTATTGATTTATTTGCCTTATCTGCCTTTGCCCGCTCTTTGTCAAAGAACCTTCCATCTGCAAGGCGTAATCCCATTGTCTGGGCATACTCCGGACTTATATCAAGAACATCAACCTCGAGTTGTTTTTCAGCATCTTTTACAGGTCTTCTGTACGCACCCCACCCGATATGGTTCCATGTTCCGCCTGCAGCTGATATTTTGGGATGGGCAACAATCTCATTACGGTATTCATTAAACAGTGTTTCGGGAACCGGCACCACAATAATCTTATCCCTGTCATAACCAAGATCCAGAGTCCTTTGATAATCGGCATTTCGTGAGAAGGAAATCCCCATTACCATTGCCATTACAGAGATAGTAAATTGCAAAGTAAGCAGGATGGCAGAGATCCTTCCTGATCCATGAAAAGGCGATTCCCCTTTAAAAACATATGCTGGGCTGAAGGAACTTATATAAACTGCGGGATAAACACCTGAAATAAAACCTGTAATGAATAACAGTAATACCAGGAATATCCAGAAGAATAGATATTTACTGAATGTCAGCTCAATAGACATATAAGCCCACAGATTACTATATGCAGGTACAAGGAATGAAGCAAGGGCCAGACCTGTCAGTAAAGCCACAAAGCAAATAATAAATGTTTCGATCATGAACTGGGTTACCAGCTGACTCCTCTGGCCTCCGAAAGTTTTCCTCAGGCCAATTTCTTTCAGACGCCTGCTGAAAGTTGCTATTGATGTGTTCGCGAAATTGAAACAGGCTATCAGGAGTATGAAGACAGCCATAATCGGAGGTGCAAGGAGAGCTGCCGGGTGTAATGACGGGAACAGGCTTGATGACCAGATCTTCCTTGAGTTAGAACCAACATCCCTGAGGGGTACCAGCGAAAACCTGTTTATCCTGAAATCCTCCCTTGCCCTGTTCTGAACAGGCAGATAGCTTTTTAACCCCGAATTGACTGAGGCAAGCATCGATCTGTCGGGGACCTGGATAAACAAAGCCCTTGTCAGCCACTTCCAGTCGGCATCATTCACGTTCCACATGAGCATGAAATTATCGAAATGTGAAAGGACATCTATCCGGAAGCTCGAATTCTCGGGAAGGTCTTTGAATACACCACTTACCGTGAATGTAAACTCCTTATTCTGATCATTTACAACGGATATTGATTTGCCGACAGGATAATCGGCACCGAACAGTGTCTTTGACATTTTCTCGCTCAGCAAGACATTTCCCTGCCCTGAAATGGATTCTTTATTCCCATATAACAGGGGGAAGGTGAATATATCAAGGAACTCCGGATCAACAAAAGATATATCGGACTGGAATATGTTTTCACCCATCTTAACAGGTGAATTTGTTCTCATCAGTCTGGCCGATCTCTCAATCCCAGGGATATCCTTTTTTATCTCAAGCCCAAGGGTTGCAGGAACAACCCCATACTCCTGTTCCCTGCCCTCCATATCCCTGAAGCATGT
>JALONU010000230.1 GCA_025454775.1 Bacteroidales bacterium
TGTATTTCAATGTGAAGAACTCACAGAACAACCCGGAGACTCGAATCGTGATCGAATGGGCTCGTCCCGGTAACTGCGAGGGTTTCATCATCGAAAGCGACAAATATTACTTTCCCGGGGGAAGAGTTTCCCGCGAGGAATTTCGTTGTCTCTGTAACCGCTATTGTCGCTGCCAGCTCTTTCGGGAAGCGGTATACTCCGGTTGAAATGCCGGGGAATGCGACTGATGCCAGCTTCCTGTCACGGGCTATTTCGAGGCACGACCTGTAGCACGATGCCAGGAGGCGCGTTTCATCGAGATGCCCTCCGTGCCACACCGGCCCTACAGTGTGGATCACATATTTTGCTTTGAGATTGTAGCCTCCGGTGATTTTTGCTTTTCCCGTTTCACACCCGTTCAGCGCCGCACACTCCTTCAGAAGCCCTGGCCCGGCTGCCTTGTGGATTGCTCCGTCAACACCACCTCCGCCCAGAAGGGAATTGTTGGCAGCATTTACAATGGCATCCGCTTTAAGCTTTGTGATATCTCCCTTTTTTACTTCCAGTCTTCCGGCAGGCATCACCTTATGCTCGCATTAAGTTCTTTTGTGAAGGCAGCTATCAGGCTGTTCATCACTTTCTCAATATTCTTGTCGGTGAGAGTCCTCATGTCATCCCTGAGAATGAAACACACCGCATATGACTTCTTATTTTCTCCCAGGGAGTCACTTTCATAAACATCGAAAAGATCCACCGACTGCAGTATGTGCTTTTCTGTCCTGAATGCAATATCCCTTATCTGTGCGAACTTAACGCTCCTGTCCACCAGGAGTGCGAGATCGCGTCTTACCCATGGGTATTTTGGAAGCTCGGTGTAGAAGACCTTATGATCCCTGACCGCAGAGAGCAGGGCGTCCCATTCAATATTTGCGTAATAGACAATCTGGCTGATCCCGAACCTGTCGAGATAATTCCTGGATATACTTCCGGCTTCAGCGATCAGCTTTTTCCCCATAGACCATGTGAAAGATTCGGCAAAATATTTTCTTTCGCTCTCACCCTTATCAAGCTGGTCAGGATCAATGCCCAGGCGTGCCATGACCATTTCGGCAGTTGATTTGATATTGTAGAATCCGGCAGGTTCAGGGCTGGAGTTCCAGCGCTTGGGTAAGGTATTGCCGGAAATGAAAATCCCCAGGGTTTTCTTTTCCGAGAAATCATCTGCCGATGGAAACTGCTTGTTATGCCCTGTGCGGAAATAGCAGTTCCCGATCTCGTAAAGCTTAAGGTCGGTGTTCTGCCTGTTTATGTTCCAGGCTACCGAGCTGAGGCCTCCGTAAAGGAGCGATTGTCTCATCGCATTCAGATCGGAGCTCAGGGGATTAGCGAGGATCACAAGCTTCCCGGCGTCGAAGTCGCCGTTCTCATAGAATGCGGAAGGATTCAGGGAATTGCACATGATCTCGCAGAATCCATTGGCCGTCAGCATATCGGAGATCGTGTTGGCTAGCTTCTCCCTGTCAGGTTTCTCAGCTGAGTAGAGCGTCGAGTTGACATGCTCGTCGATTTCAATATTATTGTATCCGTATATCCTCAGGATATCTTCAACAACATCGGCTTCGCAGCTGACATCAACCCTGTAAGAAGGTATCTCGAGAGTAAGGAAGTCTCCCGATTCACTGAGTATATTTATGTCGAGCAGGCCGAGTATCCTTTTTATTACTGACGGATCTATCAGTTTTCCTATCAGCCTTGAAATATTGCCATAAGTCACTTCGACTTTCCTTCTTTCAATTTTTGACGGATAGATGTCAGCAATTCCTGATGATATTTTTCCTCCTGCCAGTTCTCTTATGAGCAGGGCTGCTCTTTTGAGGGCCCATGTCGTTATCTCAGGGTCAGCGCCTCTTTCGAACCTGAACGAAGCATCTGTGCTCAGCCCGTGCCGGCGTGCCGTTTTCCTTATCGACACAGGATTGAAATATGCACTCTCAAGGAAAATATTGATTGTTGATTCCGTCACGCCTGATTTGATCCCTCCGAATACCCCTGCGATGCACATACCTTCCCTTGCATTGCAGATCATAAGGTCTTTTGAGGAGAGGCTCCGCTCAACTCCATCGAGAGTTACGAATTTGGACTTGTCGGGAAGATTTTTGATCACGACTTTCTTTCCTTCAATCTTATCTGCGTCGAAAGCATGCAGAGGCTGGCCGATTTCGTGCTGAACGAAGTTGGTGATGTCAACAATATTATTTATGGGGTTGAGTCCGATAGCTTTAAGCTTGTTCCTGAGCCATTCAGGAGATTCTCCTACCTTTACACCGCTAATTGTAATCCCAGTATACCTTGGACAATCAACCTTGTTCTCAATAACTACCTGATACGGATTATCATTGTTATCGGGTTTAAAATTGTCTACTGAAGGCCTGACAGCTTTTCCTGTAAGCCCTTCGTTTATATTAAGGTATGCGGCCAGGTCCCTTGCGGCACCATAGTGTGAGCCGCTGTCAATCCTGTTGGGTGTAAGGCCTATCTCGAATATTGTGTCTTTTGTAATTTTAAAATAGTGCGCTGCGGGTGTTCCCGGAATTGCATCCTTGTCAAGGACCATTATGCCTTCGTGGAGGGTTCCGAGACCCAGTTCATCTTCTGAACAGATCATACCTTCGGAGAGCTCTCCCCTGATCTTTGACCGTTTTATTTCCATGCTCTCGTCACCCTTGAAGACCATCGTACCGACCAGAGCAACAGGCACCTTCTGGCCTGCGGCTACATTAGGTGCTCCGCATACGATGTGAAGAGGTTCCGGGGCGCCTATATTAACGGTTGTGACAGAAAGCTTGTCGGCGTCGGGGTGTTTCCTGCATGTAAGGACTTCTCCAATGACAACTCCTCTCAGTCCGCCCTTCACAGATTCCCATTCTTCCATTCCTTCAACTTCAAGGCCTATGCCTGTGAGGATTACAGATAGTTTATGCGGATCAATATCGATGTCGAGGTAATCCTTAAGCCAGTTGTAAGAGATCTTCATTTCGAAAGAATAATATTATCAACGTAATAGTCGGAAGTCCGAAGACAGAAGACTGAAGACCGAAGACCGAAGGAATCACTTCCGTCTTCCGGCTTCTGACTTCCGACTTAATAAACAATTAAACGCAAAAGTAAGAATTTTAAGAGATGTAAATATCTATATTTGCATTCAAACTACAATTTATGGTTATTGAGAAAAACGACAAGCTGATTCTTCTTACAAATGATGACGGCCTCTATGCGAATGGATTGAAGACACTGTTTGAAGTAATGGAAGAGTTCGGCAAGGTTGTTATGATATCTACTATCGAGAGTCAGTCGGGAATGTCACAGGCCCTTACAGTAAAAACCCCGCTTCGCGTCAAGCTTCTTGAGGAAAATGATAAACACAGGGTTTATGCCTGCAACGGAACTCCCACTGACAGCATAAAACTTGCTATTAATCAGCTTCTTGAAAGGATTCCTGATTTTGTGGTGTCAGGTGTAAACCATGGTGCCAACGCGTCGGTCAGCGTGCTTTATTCAGGTACCATGGCAGCCGCACTTGAAGGGTGCCTTTACGGGATTTGTTCGGTGGGATTTTCGCTCAACAGCTTTTCTCCTACCGCAGATTTTTCAGTCTGCAAGGAATATATCCGGATTGTAATGAAGAAGCTTTCAGAAGAGTCTCTTCCTCCTGGCATTTGCCTGAACGTCAATATTCCTGCTACGGAAGCAGATAAGATTAAGGGTATAAAAGTATGCCGTCAGTCGAGGGGCAACTGGAAAGAGGAATTTGAGAAGAGGAAAGATCCGATGGGTAAGACTTATTACTGGCTTACCGGTATTTTTCAGAACCATGAGCCCGAATCCGTTGATACAGATGAATGGGCCCTGGCAAATAATTATGTTTCAGTGGTGCCGGTATCTGTAGATATGACCGCCCACGGGTACCTTGATAAACTGAAGAAGAGATTCTATTAATGACTATTCCTGAGAAATATGACAAACTGATTACCGGAGTGTTATTCGGGATAATCCTGCCACTTATGATTGCATTCTTCCTTTTTATCTTTGCAAAGGGAGATCCCAATCTTTCTGAATGGTTCCACAGGGTATCAATGGCCGGGGTAAAAACACAAATTATAAGCCTCTGTGTCTTCCCTAATGTGCTGATATTTCTTCTTTTTAATCATTTCGACATGCTCAGGGCTTCACGGGGAGTTCTTGGAATTACTATTCTCTGGGCAGTGATCGTATTTCTGGTTAAGTTATTTTAATGAAGTACTTTTTAATAGCCGGAGAACAGTCGGGCGATCTGCATGGATCAAACCTTATAAAGGAGCTCCTCGCTGCTGACAGAGATGCTGAGGTATTATGCTGGGGCGGCGACCTTATGGAGGCTGCCGGAGCAAAATTGCTGATTCATTACCGGCAGACAGCATTTATGGGATTTACGGTAATACTGAAGAACCTTAGTACAATATCCCGCAACCTGAGACTGTGTAAAAAGCAGATCGCTGACTACAAACCGGATGTCATTATTCTTATTGATTATCCCGGGTTCAATCTGAGGATAGCAAAGTATGCAAA
>JALONU010000059.1 GCA_025454775.1 Bacteroidales bacterium
AGCCTGTTATCGGGCAGGGAAGGTACTTCACACATATAAGGTTCGAAAAACCGTTGAATATAAGGATGGACGGAAAGAAAAGCCTGGCAGTGATAACATTGAATCAGTAAATTATTCAGGTATGACGATCATTGACGGAATCCTCGATCTTCAGAAATATGACTTTACCGATACCTCTTTCGACCTTTTGATGCAGAAGAGGATACATCGGGTACTGATAATATGCAGTAATTATGATAATTACATGCTCGAGGAGGATGGCCGGATAGACGAGCAGATATTCAATGAATATGTATCGCTCAACCTCAGATATCCTCCCATTTTTGTACAGACTGACAATGCTGAAGACGCTTTGCAGATGCTGGCAGCGGGGAATATAGACCTGGTGATCTCCATGCTGAGCCTAAAGGGGACAGATGTGTTTGCAATGGCGAAAAAGATTAAGGCCGGGTATGCGCACATCCCGATAGTTGTCCTTACATATTTCTCACGTGAGGTTTCATTAAGGCTGGAGGGAGAGGACCTTAGCGCAATCGATTACGTATTCTGCTGGCTGGGAGACGCATCCCTCATCCTTGCAATCATCAAGCTGATCGAGGATAAGATGAATGCCGAGCACGACATAGAACATATCGGTGTGCAGGCAATAATCCTGGTAGAAAATTCTATTCGCTACATTTCCTCATATCTGCCCAATATTTACAAGATCGTTCTCCTGCAATCGCTCGATTTTCAACGCGAAGCTCTCAATGAGCACCAGAGGATGCTGAAGATGAGGGGCCGGCCCAAGATACTCCTTGCAAACAACTTCAATGATGCCGCCGATCTGTATAAAAAGTACAAGTACAATGTACTGGGAGTCATTTCCGACATAAGCTACAAACACGACGGAGTGCCTGACGAAAATGCAGGTTTTGAACTATGCAACGTCGTAATGGCCGACGACGACAAGGTGCCTTTCCTCCTGCAATCCTCCAACCTCGGGCATAAGAAAAAGGCAGAAGATATGGGCGCCGGCTTCATACACAAATATTCAAAGTCGCTGTCTCTTGAGCTCAGGAATTTCATTATTCAAAACCTGGCCTTCGGTCCCTTCGTCTTCAAGAACCCTGATACTCTTGAACCTATTGCAATTGCAACAGACCTTCAGAGCCTGCAGCAGAAGCTTCTTACAATTCCCGATAACACCCTGGAATATCATGCAACCAGGAATCATTTCTCAAAATGGTTGAATGCCAGGGCACTGTTTCCTGTTGCCCAGATGTTCAAGTACATACGCAAGGAAGATTTCGAGACCATGGACGAGATGAGACGCTTCCTGTATGTTGCGATCTCATCATTCCGCCTGGGCAAGGGAAGGGGTGTCATTGCCAAGTTCGACAAGACAAGTTTTGACGAGTACCAGATCTTCTCAAGGATTGGAGAGGGCTCCATCGGAGGGAAGGCGAGAGGTCTTGCCTTCATAAACAGGGTGATAAAGAACAACAAGCTCTTCAATAAGTTCCCTGATGTTCTCATAACGATCCCCCGTACGGTGGTGCTCAGTACAGACATCTTTGATGAATTCATGGATCATAACAATCTGTACTCTGTTGCTATGTCGGACCTTCCGGATGATGAGATCCTCAACAGGTTCATCAACGCGGAACTGCCGGGCCGGGTTTACCAGGACTTTTACGCCTACCTGGCAGTATCGAGGAATCATCCCATTGCCGTAAGGTCGTCAAGTAAACTCGAAGACTCACACTATCAGCCATTTGCGGGGGTCTATTCAACTTATATGATCCCCCGCCTGGCCGATAACAAGCTCATGGTAAAGGCTCTGTCTGACGCCATAAAAGAAGTATATGCTTCGGTGTACTACAAGGCAAGCAAGGCCTATATGACAGCAACAGCAAATGTGATCGACGAGGAAAAAATGGGCATAATTCTCCAGGAGGTGTGCGGAAACAGGCATGGAGATATTTTTTATCCGACATTTTCTGGTGTGGCAAGGTCGATCAACTACTATCCAATCGGGTCGGAAAAAGCAGAGGACGGAATTGCCAATGTTGCTTTCGGGCTCGGCAAGCTGATCGTTGAGGGAGGCATTTCTCTCAGGTTCTGCCCGAAGATCCCTAAAAAGATCCTTCAGCTTTCTTCCCCTGAAGCAGCATTGCGCGATACGCAGAAGGAATTCAGGGCTCTTGACCTGAACATTGACAGTTTTGTGCCGTCGACCGACGACGGGGTAAATATAAAAAGGATAAATATCAGGGATGCGAACAATGACGGAGCGATGAGGTATCTCTCATCAACATATGATCATGTCAACAATATGCTTCGCGACGGTATATCGCAGCCCGGTCAGAGGGTCATAACATTCGCAGGGATACTTCAGCACAGGTCCTTCCCGCTCCCCGAGATACTGACGACCCTACTGGAACTTGGTCAGAAGGAAATGAACAATCCTGTGGAGATCGAGTTCGCCTGCAACCTTGAAACACCCCCGGGTTCTCCAAAAATATTCAACTTCCTTCAGATCAGGCCTATTGTTCACACGGATGAAACATATTCAATAAATCTTGAAAACATAGACAGGGAACAGACGATTGTCTACTCTGAATCTGCCCTGGGTCATGGTTTGTTCAAGGGCATCCGGGATGTTATCTATGTAAGACCTGAATCCTTCAATCCAGCCCTGAACAAAAATACAGTATCCATTATTGAAAACCTGAACTCGAAATTCATGAAGGAGGGTACGGGTTATGTTCTTATCGGCCCCGGACGATGGGGATCTACTGATCCATGGCTGGGTATCCCTGTACAATGGCAGCAAATATCCGCAGCAAGGATCATAATCGAATCAGGTCTGAAGAACTATCGCATTGATCCCAGCCAGGGAACTCATTTCTTCCAGAATCTGACCTCTTTCCGGGTAGGATACTTCACTATTAATCCTTACATCAACGAGGGATTCTATGATGTTGACTTTCTTAACAGCCAGGATGTAATTTACGAAGACAATATTGTCAGGCACGTAAGGTTTTCAAGGCCTCTTGAAATAATGGTTGACGGGAAGCGGCATAAGGGAGCGATAATGAAGCCGGCTTAATGTGTTGTATTTCAGTCTATTTATGTCAAGATGGCAGCTCCGGCTGATACTGCAGGATTAATCTTCCTGACCAGGCCCTGGAGAACGCTCCCCGGTCCGACT
Source organism: Bacteroidales bacterium (assembly GCA_025454775.1). GTDB lineage: Bacteria > Bacteroidota > Bacteroidia > Bacteroidales > VadinHA17 > LD21. The sequence goes on from JALONU010000059.1 coordinate 3,197, forward strand.
TCAGTGAAGGAGTCAGCACCATCTGATATCATATTCAAAACACTCTGGGTCCATCTTACCGGCGAGATAAGTTGCGCTGCCAGGTTTGCCATTATGTCACCGGGATCAGTTGACGGCCTGGAAGTTACATTCTGATATACAGGGCATAGCGGCTTATGGAAATGAGTTGATCTGATAGCGTCCTCAAGCTCAGCCCTGGCAGGTTCCATTAGGGGTGAATGGAAAGCTCCTCCCACAGCCAGTTTTATTGCTCTTTTCACTCCCCTGCTTTTAAGCGCATCTATTGCCAGGTCAATGCCTTCAGCAGAGCCTGAAATTACTATCTGGCCTGGGCTGTTGTAATTTGCGGGAACCACGACAGCGTTCACTGAACTGCAGACTTCCTCGACGACGCTGTCTTCAGCACCGATGATTGCAGCCATTGTGGAGGGTGTCATCTCACAGGCTTTCTGCATGGCCAATGCTCTCTTGGCAACAAGGAGAAGTCCGTCGTCAAATGAAAGGCTTTCACTTGCTACCAGTGCGGAAAGTTCTCCCAGGGAATGACCTGCGACCATGTCGGGCCTGAAATTCTCTCCCAGCACAGAGGCAAGGATGACCGAATGGAGAAAAATTGCCGGCTGAGTGACTTTAGTCTGCCGAAGATCCTCATCGGTGCCTGAGAACATCAGGTCAGTGATCCTGAATCCCAGCAGTGAATTAGCCTTTTCGAACAGATCTCGTGCTGAAGGAAATTTTTCATACAGGTCCTTGCCCATTCCAACGTACTGGGCTCCCTGTCCCGGGAAAATGTAAGCTTTCATAGAAATATGATTAGATTATTACCGCTGGCGGCTTACAGATCAGGATCAGTGAAGCTTTGATCCGATCAGGTGGACAAACTCCTCCCGCGTATTCAGGTTATCGAGGAAGACGCCTGTGAAAGCCGAGGTTGTTGTTACGGAATTCTGTTTCTGGACACCTCTTATCTGCATGCACATGTGCTGTGCCTCAATAACGACAGCCACGCCCAGTGGATTCAGGCAATCCTGGATGCAATCGCGTATCTGCATGGTTAGTCTTTCCTGTACCTGCAGTCTGCGGCTGAATGCCTCCACGACCCTTGCCAGCTTGCTCAGTCCTGTTATAAATCCGTTTGGAATATATGCAACATGAGCTTTACCGAAGAACGGAAGCATATGATGTTCGCACATTGAATAGAGGTCTATATCCTTCACTATCACCATCTGCTTGTAATCCTCCCGGAATTTTGCAGAATTGATAATTTCACAGGGGTTCATAGAATAGCCCATGGTAAGGTACTGAATTGACTTGGCAACTCTTTCGGGAGTCTTTATCAGCCCTTCTCTTGAGGGATCCTCACCAATAAGCGACAGTACCCTCTTGTAAATGGAAGCAAGTTCGGTAACACTGTCCTGGTCGTATTTTTCTATCTTACTGTACCCGTTGCCGGTTTTTGATTTTCCGCATCCTTCGGTATTGCTCTTCTCAGCCATAGTATTCTATAAAATTGTTTTCGGTTTCTTCTATCTTCACGCAATGCAGCTTTGCAGCATGCTTCTCAATTTCAGGACTGAGTTCATTCCATATTGCAACTGCAAGGTTTTCTGTTGTGGCAATCTTTCCTGACATGAAGTCAACTTCAAGGTTCATATTCCTGTGATCGAGCTTGTTTACTACTTTGTCGAGTATGATCTCCTTAAGTGTCGTTGCATTCATTACGAATCCATGATCGTCGGAAGGCTCTCCCCTGACAGTAACCCAGAGGACATAATTATGGCCGTGCCACTTTGGATTTGAACACTTGCCGAATACTTCCAGGTTCTTCTCATCAGTCCAGTCCTGCCTGAACATCCTGTGTGCAGCGCTGAATCTCTCCCTGCGTGTTAGGTATATCATACGGCAGTATATTTTGATTGCAATATTAATTATTAAAGTTGATGTTTTGATTTTTATGTGTGATATTTATATGCTGAAGAAAAGTATAGGATGCCCAGGAAGATTCTGTTTGTAACTGCCACTGATGCCGAGGCTGATGCAGTGAGGATGGCACCCGGGATGAAGACTTCGGGGGATAAGCTCATTTGCGGAGGTGCTGAGATTTCCATTCTCGTAACGGGCATCGGATCTGTTGCCACTGCCTGGGGGATGTCGAAATGGCTGGCTTCAGGTGAAAAACCCGATATTGCAGTTAATGCAGGAATTGCGGGCTCGTTCAGTAACCTTATTAATATCGGGGATGTTGTACTTCCTTTCGAAGATTGCTTTGCTGATGCCGGGATTGAGGAAGGAAACGCTTTTCTTACGCTGGGTGAGGCAGGACTTGATGATCCCGACAGGTTCCCGTTCCGGAACGGAAGGATTTATGCGGACAGCGAGATTGTGAAGAAAATGTCGGCGGTACTGAAACCTGTGAGGGCTGTGACAGTCAATTGCTCCTCGGGTTCAGAACTGACAATAGCAAAGCTGTTAAAAAAGTTTAATCCAGAAATTGAGACAATGGAAGGAGCTGCTTTTTTCTATATTTGCAGCAGGGAAGAAATTCCGTTCCTTGCGTTAAGATCAATATCGAACAGAATTGAGCTTCGCAACAGGAAAAACTGGAATATCAGGCTTGCGCTTGATAATCTGTCTGAAAAGCTGAATGAAATTTTTTTATTTCTGACCGACTGAGATGAAACTGACACTGGGTTTCTCTCCATGCCCCAATGACACATTTATTTTTGATGCCATGGTGCATGGGAGGATTGATACTGAGGGATTGGAGTTCGATTATCATCTTGCTGATGTTGAGGAACTTAACCGGAATGCCTTCGCAGGGTTACCCGATATTACAAAGATCAGCTCGTTCGCGTATGCTTTCGCGGCAAGGGAATATCAGATTCTTGATTCCGGAGGCGCGGTCGGCTACCGTAACGGACCTCTTCTGATAGCAAGGAAGAAGATCAGCCTCGCGGAACTAAAAGATATGAAGATTGCAATACCGGGGAAACATACTACCGCAAACCTCCTGTTCACAATTGCCTGGCCTGAAGCTATTAATAAAACAGAGGTTCTCTTCTCCGGCATTGAAGACGCACTGTTAAATAACCAGGCAGATGCAGGCCTGATAATCCATGAGACCCGTTTCAGCTACTTCCGTAAAGGCCTCGTTAAGATAGCCGATATGGGAGAATACTGGGAGAAGCTGACGGGATTGCCCATCCCGCTCGGCGCGATCGTGATTCACAGACGTATACCCAAAGAGATTGCCCATAAGGTTAACCGCATAATACGCAGAAGCCTGGAGTACGCTTTCAGGGATGCGATTTACGCCTATGATTTTGTAAAAGAGAATGCTTCCGATATGGACAGCACAGTAATGAACAACCATATAAAGCTTTATGTGAACAGTTTTTCCCTGGAGCTCGGAAAAGACGGGAAGAGGGCTGTTAATGAACTTTACAGGATTGCAGGCGAGCGTGGAATTATACCTGCCCTGCCTGATCAGATCTTCCTGACCTGAACGGGATTGGATTTTTTTTGATAGCTTGCATTTGTTAAATTCTTACTTATGAGTAAAAGATTCTTTGCAGTTTGCACCTTGATGTCTGCGGCATTGTTTGTTACAGCCCAGCAGGCTAAAGTGGTGGAAAAGATAATTGAGATCGGCAAGTCCGACAATCGTACCATGCACCATCTTGACGTGCTGGCCAACCGCTTCGGCGGGCGTCCGGTGGGTTCTGATGCATACGAAAATGCGGCACTCTGGTGCGCTTCTGAATTTAAGAAATGGGGTATGGAGGTCATTATGGATGAAGCTGGCAGCGTAGCCGTTGGATTCAACCGCGGTCCCTGGTTCGGACGCATGCTCTCAGACAACGGAATGACATTGCATTTTGCTACCCCCTCATATACAGCTGGCACCATGGGTGTTCAGAGAGGTCATGTTCTTCTGGAACCTAAGACAAAAGCTGAATTCGACAGGATGAAAGGTGCGCTTAAGGGAGCATGGGTCCTCATAACCGGAAAGAATGAAGGTTGGCCGATCGACTGGTCGGAAAAGGGCGATTCCATAAGGGCAAGAGTTATAGCATATAACGATTCCATCAGGTCGGCCGGCCGCGGAGGCCGTCCGGGCGGACAAGGCGGACCGCCTCCGGGAATACTGCCGCAGCCTGCCGCCTCAGGGCTTAAGGACGACCCCGCACTTTTCTATAAGGAGATGCGCGAAGCAGGAATACTGGGCATTATTCAATCTTCATCCGTGCCGATAAGAGCCCTTTACGACAGGAAAAACATCGACAGGATGACATTTGAAACACTTCCGACGGTTTGTGATATCAAGCTTGACGAATCCCAGTACGCAGTAATTGAGAAGATGGTCAGGGAACACAGGTATTTCCTTCTCGAGTTTGACATTCGCAACCATTTCAAACCCGGCCCGGTGAAGTATCATAATGTCATCGGAGTGATCAGGGGAACACAGTATCCGGATGAGTATGTAATGATGGGGGGACACCTCGATTCCTATGATGTGGCAACGGGAGGCGTTGACGATGGTTCCGGCGCAACACCTAACATGGAGGCAGCCAGGCTTATAATGGCAGCAGGAGGCAAGCCGAAGCGGACCATTCTTGTTTGCCTCTGGGCGGCAGAGGAGTTCGGACTTCTCGGTTCGAAAAACTGGGTTGAGGACAACAAGGAGAAACTGCCAAGGATATCCAACTATTTTAACCGCGACGGAGGACCTACGGTGGCATCAGGCTTAACAGTCCCTGAAGCAATGTACGATGACTTTGAAAAAATATGCAAACCATTGAACAGCATAAATCCTGATTTCCCGTTCACACTGACAAAGAGAACAACACCTCCCAGGCCCAGGCCAACAGTGGCAAGCGGCACCGACAGCGGCCCCTTTGCAGTTAAGGGAGTGCCAACGCTTTCCTTTGACGCTCCGGATTCGAAGGGCTATAATTTCAACTACCAGGAGATCTGGCACACCGAGAACGACCTCTATAATAAGAGCATTCCTGAATACCAGGATCACACTTCCATCGTAACGGCTGTAGTAGTATACGGACTGGCCAACCTCGATCATCTTCTCTCAAGGGAAGGTTATTATGCGATAGAGAATAAATAGATAAAATCAACAGGCATGAAATGAAGCTCAGGGAGATAGTTGCAATAACACGCTCATACAGGCGCTTCGATCAATCAGTCAGTATCAGCTATAAGGTGCTTGAACAGCTCATAGACCTTGCCCGGCTCTCAGCTTCCGGAGCCAATCGTCAGCCGCTTAAGTATCTGATATACAATACGCCTGAAGACTGTGCAAAGGTCTTTCCTTCAGTAGTATGGGCCGCATATCTCAGGGACTGGGACGGACCGGCCGAAGGAGAGAGGCCTTCAGCATATATCATAATCCTGGGTGATAAGACACTGGCAGAAGGGTTCGGTGTTGATCACGGGATAGCGGCCCAAAGTATAATGCTTGGCGCGACAGAAGAAGGATTCGGCGGTTGCATGATTGCCTCAATAAGAAGGGAGCTGCTAAGGAATGAGCTTCACATCCCCGACAGGTTCGAAATACTGTTGATCCTGGCTCTCGGGACACCGGTTGAAAATGTCATCATAGACAGGATAAAGGACGGGGATATTAAGTACTGGAGGGACAGCGAACAAAATCACCATGTCCCGAAACGGTCTCTTGACGAGCTGATCATTAAACTATGACGGGCTAAATGAAGAAGCTTCTGTTTCTTCCGGTCTTCATGATCATCTTTACCGTTACAGCCCGGGGGCAGGTAATAAAGGATTCCGGCAGCCTGATCCTGTTCCATGGCGTTGTGGTTGACGCCGGCAGCTATGCTCCCCTGACCAATACACAGATATTTCTTAACAAAGCCTTCATTGCCGTCAGCGATGGTAAGGGAAAGTTCGCCTTTTATGCTAACAGGGGCGATACCATTGTTTTCAGAAGCCTCGGTTACAAGCAGGCTATAATGAACATAAGTGATACGCTGAGGGGAAAAGAATTTCTTGCCGGGATCTTCATGAATGCCGACACTGTGGAAATTGCCGAAGTGGTGATACTTCCAAGAATGGCTACACTCAGGTCGGATCTCATGAGGCCTCCCGCCCTGGCAACCCGGGAGATGGAAAATGCAAAATACAACATGGCAATATCGGCATACCAGGGAAGGGTTAACCAGGGAAGGCTGGGAGATCCATCTATGAACTATGAGATGATACGGCAGAAGCAACGGGAGGATGCCTATTCGCGCGGACAGATACCTCCGGACAAGATAGTGGGATTGAGTCCGCTGCTTCTCATACCTGCAGCATATCTTCTTATCAACGGATTACCCGAAAAACCATCAGCCGTGAAACCAACAGTCACGGATCAGGAGGTGGAAAATATCATTGAAAAGTACAGGGGAAGCCTCAGCCCTTATAAAAGATTGCCTTGATGATGTCCTGTGCCATGCGGGGATTTTCCTTAAGCCTGCGGGTGCAATAGCCGAACCATTTCTCGCCGTATGGGACGTATATCCTCATCGGGTGTCCTTCAGCTACAATACTGTCGCGAAGCCGGGGTGTAACTCCATAAAGCATCTGGAACTCATACATGTTTTTCGGCACGTTGTACTTCCTGATCAGCCCGTATGCTGCATCAACAAGAGGTTTGTCGTGAGTGGCAATGCCCACATATATCTTATGTGAGAGCATGTATTCGAGGTCCTCAATATAGTGCTGGTTTATTTCCTCATACTTCTTATAGGCTATTGCTGCCGGCTCCACGTAAATGCCCTTGCAGAGCCTGAAGCTCAGAGGCGCTTCTTCGGAATTCAGGTCTTCCAGACTCTTTATATCGTCAAGTGTTCTCTTAAGGTAAGCCTGCACGACGAGGCCCACGCTTGAAGGAAATTCCTTCTTAAGTTTCCTGAAAAGTTCAATTTCGAGGGTTGTACAGGGAGAATCCTCCATGTCGATGCGAATGAAATTCCCGTACGAAGCAGCCCTGGCAACGATCTCCCTGACATGTTTGTAGCACACTTCCTTGTCAATCAGGAGACCAAAGCTTGTCGGCTTTACTGAATAGTTGCCGTTGATTCCCTGCTTCTGGGCGAAATCAATGAGATCGAGGTACTCTTTCTTGTTGGTTTCGGCTTCGTCGAGTGTTTTAATGAACTCTCCGAGAATGTCGAAAGTTACTTTTATATCCCTGCTGTTGAATTCCCTGGCTACGCGAATTGCGTCATTGATGGTCTCCCCTGAAATATATGAGCTCGAGAACAGCCATATGAATTTCTTTGGGAACCAGGGCAATATTGCTGCTATTAACCTGTTGAACATTGAACAATAATTAAATTTGGATAAAACCTGATCAAAGGACGAAAATACTATCATTCACATATTTTTTTCAATGACCTTTGTCATTGAAACACCCTGAAAAAAATGATTTTACTTATTTTGAACAAATTTTTCACTTTATGCAACCATTCTTTGTCGGCATTTGTCTTTAAATTGTCCTCCAATAGATGATGAGCGATCAGCAAATAATTGAAGGATGCGCGAAGCATGAGCGAAAAGCGCAGCAGCTGCTGTACGACAAGTATTCGCGCTTCCTGCTGGGCGTTTGTCTCAGGTATGCGACAGACAGGAGTGAGGCAGAAGACATTTTACAGGAGAGCTTTTTAAAGATTTTTTTCAATATAAAGGATTTTTCGGGGACGGGTTCTTTTATAGGCTGGTTAAGAAAGGTTGCAGTCAACACGGCAATTACTCATTACCATAAGAATCTGAAGTTCAGATATCATATTGAGATTGAGGAATTTGTTTCAGTTGAAACGGGAACGTTAAGCTTTGAGGAGGATTTTTTTACTTCCGACGAGCTCTTCAGGGTACTGAACGAACTTCCCCCGGGGTACCGGATGGTTTTCAACCTGTACGCGGTTGAAGGTTACAAGCATAAGGAGATAGCGGAAATGCTTGGTATTGATACAAATACATCAAAATCGCAGTACAGCCGCGCAAAGGCAGCAATCAGGGAAAAGCTTGACCGGCTAAGGACAATAAAAAGAACTTATTCCGCTGGAACGGACGATAAGAGAATATAGAAACAGGTGGAGGAGACAAGAGAAGATAAGATGCTGAGCGATCTCTTCAGGCAAAAGCTTGAGAATGCGGAGATCAGCCCTTCTCCGGCCCTGGGCAGCAAACTGATGCACAGGGTCGGAAGGAGGGAATTTCTTCGTTTTAATCCCTCCAGGTTCAACATATGGTATGCTGGTGCTGCAGTTGCAGCAGCAGCTGCCCTTACGGCAGCCCTTCTTCATTCTCCTGAAGTGAGTGAAGATCAGAACCACCAACCTAAGCCTTTGGAGATCAGTTCACCTGCCGATTTGACCAGTGAAAGTTCAGGGACCAGCATTGCAGAACCCGGAAAAGGAAAGCCTGAGCCCAGGAAACAACCTGAAGTGAACAAGGCAGCTATACCCGGAAGGGAAACTTCTTCCACAGGAGGAGCCGGTGCCGGGACCGCTAAGCCGGCAACCACCGGAGAAACCGGCAAGGTTAGCATACTCCCTACTGCCGGCATCATCAGGGAACCAGACGACGCAAACAGCAAACTGAAAAACAACAAACCGCTGGCATATATTGAAGCATCCGCAGAAGAAGGATGTGCTCCACTGATAATAAGTTTCAGATCCCCTGCATCCGAAAACGATTCCTGTGCATGGCATTTTGGAGATGAAGGCCGCTCTGCCGCGAGGAACCCTGTCTGGACTTTTAACAATGAAGGTGAACACAGGGTAACACTGGAAGTCTATGGTCCGGGAGGCAGATCTGCCGCATCTCTCACGATCACTGTGCATCCAAGGCCAACTGCCAGGTTTGAAAAGGCAGATGAAGATACTGAACAGGCCGTAGAATATATATCGTTCCGCAACTTTTCGGATGGTGCTGAAAAATACAGATGGAGTTTTGGTGACGGTACGGGATCCGACCTTTTCGAGCCGAGGCACAGGTATAACAAGCCGGGAAATTACGATGTAAGACTTATTGCTGTTTCGCCGGAAGGATGCACAGATACTGTCACAACAATCAATGTAGCTTCCTCCCCCGGATATCATATTACTTTTCCCAATGCTTTTACTCCTAACCTTACAGGCCCTTCGGGTGGATATTATTCAAGGGCAAGTGATGAGGCATCAAGGATATTCCACCCTGTCCATAACGGGGTCACTGAATTTCACCTTACAATATTCAGCAAAATGGGTATAATGGTCTTTGAAAGCAATGATATCAACTACGGATGGGATGGATATTACAAAGGCCAGTTATGCGATCCGGGAGTGTATGTTTGGAAAGTGAGGGGCAAATTTATTAACAGCGACGAATTTAATAAGATAGGTGATGTAACGCTTCTTAATAACTGATTTTATTTTTCCCTTATCACCCAATATAAGGGCATTTGAAGATGTTTGCAATACACAATATTTTGTAAGTCAGGTCTGGTTCTTCATTATTTCTTCATGTTTGATTATCACATTTAGTGGAAAAGTTCGTTATTTAAGTAAGATTTATGAATGGTTTTCACTATTTTCGTTGATGTAAACCTAACCCCTGTCAGTTTTGCTGAAAAGGATTACATATACATTGCTGGTTGGTTTTTTAGTGCTGACAGATAGTTTTAGCCAGGATCCGACATTTTCCCAGTTTTACGCCAATCCGCTATACCTTTCTCCTTCGTTTGCAGGTGCTACTGAACAGTACCGTCTTGGATTGAATTACAGGAACCAGTGGCCGGCGGTACCCGGCGTTTTTCATACTTACAGTGTTTCCTTCGACATGGCAATGCCGAACTTCAACTCAGGAGTCGGCGTCCTTGCCACCTACGACGTGGCAGGGTCAGGAAACCTGAGCACCACCAACATTGGCCTCCTTTATTCCTACGATTTCAATATCACCAACGACTGGCATATAAGGCCGGGAGTCAACTTCAAGTTTTATTACCTTGGGCTCGATATCTACGAATTGGTCTTCAACAGTCAGCTTACCGGAAGCGGCACCACACCATCGATATATCCTCCTCCATTTGAAAATGTCGCAGATGTCGACTTTGCAGCTTCAGCCCTTGCATATAACGACAGGATCTGGGCAGGGTTTACTCTCGACCATCTGCTTGTTCCCAAGACATCGTTTTATGGTGATGATGCTACAGTACCCATTAAATTCAACCTGTACGGAGGTCTTCAGCTTTATAAGAAAACACGCCTCCGCGTGAAACTTAAAGAGGTACTCTCTGTGGCTGTGAATTACCAGACTCAATCGAAATTTCACCAGACCGATATTGGCCTTTACTATTACCGCGATCCTCTTATTTTCGGAGTGTGGTACAGGGGCATACCCTTCCTTACAACCCAGGCAGGCGACGCAATAATAGGGCTTATTGGCATCAAAACGAGTAACCTTCATATAGGTTACAGCTACGATTTCACCGTTTCGAACCTGATCGGGAACACCGGAGGAGCCCATGAGGTCTCGCTCGTATATGAATTCACTTCTTTCAGCATAACACCTCAGAGAAAGCGTATCAGGGCAATCCCCTGCCCCGAATTCTGATCTTTTCATCGTTGCTTTCCGCTTCAGAACCACTGAATATCTGCATATTCCGCTTATTTATCCTGTATGGTGCAGGCCTGTAGCTTTTATTTTTTATATTTGCGGCTGAAAACCATTAATAATCTGATCAGAGATGAAGAATCTTACAATAGCCCTTTTCGCAGCATTATTTCTTGCAATTGCCGGTATTTATGTCCTGCATTTCACAGGCAAAGGTGAAAAGAAATCCAAAAACCAGCAGACACCCACAGAAGTGACTGCAGAAGGAATAGCCTTCGTCAATATCGACACTGTCATCTACAACTTTGATATGTTCTTCGACAGAAGGGCCGACCTTATGGAAAAGCAGAAGAAAGCCGAAGCAGAATATGCCGACAAGGAAAACCAGCTGAAGAAAAGCGCAGCCAGCGCCCAGGAAAAAGTAAACAAGGGACTGGTCACCAGGGCCCAGGCAGCAGAAATGGAGCAGGCACTGTACCAGCAGCAGCAGGAGCTCATAACCCTGAGGGACAATCTTCAGTCAACCCTGCTTGAGGAAGAACAGGTTATGAACAGGCAGATCGTAGATTATATCACCACATACCTCGAGGAAAATAAATCCCAGTATAACTACCAGTTCATCTTCGGAAAGAGCTTCGGAAGCCCTGTCCTGTACGGTGACGCCGGACTTGATATCACATCAAGGGTGCTTGCCGGCCTTAACCAGAGGTACCAGGGAGAGAAAAAGTAAATTCAAATGGCCTTTGCAGAACAATGGCTTGAAAACAGGGCACTGTTCCCGCCGATTGTTCCTGAACCGCCTGATCCAGATACAGGTATTGTAATAGTTGTTCCGGCTTTCAATGAACCGGCCATAACGACACTTCTTGATTCACTGGCTGCCTGTGAGGAGCCGGACTGCGGGGTGGAATTGATCATTATTATCAATGCACCCCGGGACGCCGGGGAAGAAAGCCTGGAAAACAATAAGATCTGCCTCCAGGCAATTGAGGCCTGGAAGCAGGATAATCCTTTCTCTTTTTTCCGTTTATACAGTTTTGATGCAGGGCAGCCTTCCATTGATGGATGGGGCGTGGGCCTCGCAAGGAAAACAGGCATGGATGAGGCACTCCGCAGATTCAGCTTCCTGGGGAATCCCGATGGTGTCATCGTAAGCCTGGATGCAGATTGTACAGTCGACAATAACTACCTTGTGTCGATTTACAGTGAGCTTTACAGGAGGAAAGACAGGAAAGCCTGCTCGGTCAGGTTCGGACATCCGCTCAGGGGATCTGAGTTTCCGGAAGAATTCTACAGATCTGCTGCGATGTACGAACTTCACATGAGATATTTCTACCAGGCAGTCAGGTATTCAGGATTTCCATATGCTTTCCACACGATCGGATCTGCATTTGCCTTCCGGGCTTCATCCTATCTGAAGGCAGGGGGGATGAACAGGAGGCAGGCCGGGGAGGACTTCTACCTTATTCAAAAGCTGATTTCCCAGGGATCGTACTTCGAGCTGAATTCAACCACGGTGCACCCTTCTCCGAGGGCATCATC
>JALONU010000060.1 GCA_025454775.1 Bacteroidales bacterium
CAAGTTTCTCAGCGATATTTTTCCCAAGTCCTTTTTTCTCTGTTCCGCTGAGAGCTGCAAGAAATCCGGCGTAATCCAAGCCTTCAAAATTCCCGGGAGTGTCGTCGAGCATGTTAAGATGCTTCATTGCATCGAGGGTTTCGCACCATCCCTTATAGCGGAATGTACCCCGGTACATGGTTTCCGCCTCAGGGATGCCGTATATGTCAATATAGCTTATCGAGTCGCGGTTGGGATACACTTCAAGTTCTCCCAGCACCGGGAAGTTATAAGTGAAACGGTCGCGGAAAAGATCAACAGGTTCTATTTTGACCATCTTGCCCTTCTTCAGGTATTGTGCCCCGTTCCTGCTGGCAAGAACAACACCCCTCGGGCTCCATGAAAACTTGTAATTCAGGGGATTGTCCGATGCTTCCGGAGCCGGCAGCGCACCGCACAGGGAGTAAAATTCCTTCACCTTTCCGCCCTTGCCATGAATATGATCGATGATTTTCATGGCTGTCATATGGTCAATCCCGGGGTCGAGGCCTATTTCGTTCAGTATAATCACTCCTGCTTTTTTTGCATCCCCGTCGAGAGCTTTCATCTCAGGCTGGACGTAAGATGTTGTTACCAGAGGTTTTCTGCCTTTGATGCAGGCTAAGGCCACTGTTACATGATGCCGGTAGGGGAGGAAGGAAACGATGATATCATATTCGGCGACCAGCCTGTCGAGTGTGACAGTATCATCTGCCGACCACTTCATTGATGATCCGTTGGGGTTGCCCCTGATCATCCTGTCGGCTTTCTCCTTTGTGGTTGTTGCTATCCTGACTTTGAAATTGTTATCAAGGAGGAATTCAACCATCGGTCGTACTACAAGGCCTGCGCCGAGTATCAGGACTTTATTCATAAGTAAAGGGATTAAAAAAATAAAGATAGTGAATAAAAAGGAGAAAAAATATGATTTTTATCCAACGTCAATAGTTCTCACGAACTCATCCCCCCGGCCCCCTTCTCTCCTGAAGGAAAGAAGGGGGAGGAAATCCCGGTAAATTATCGGCTCTCCCCCTCTTATCCCCCTCTCCCATGAGACAGGGGGAAGCTATACAGGACATGAGCCCCTCCCCCGCCTCAGCGGGAGGTATGGGGAGAGGAAAAATAATTTATCTTTGTTTGAAAGCTACAAATTCTTTCTCCCTGCGCTAAAACAATGTCCGAGAACCAGAAATACGTCGAGACACCCCTGATGAAACAGTACTATGCCGTCAAGGCCAAACACCCTGATGCCATTCTGCTGTTCAGGGTGGGCGATTTCTACGAGACTTTCGGGGAGGATGCTATAAAAGCGTCAGATATTCTCGGAATTACGCTGACCAGGAGGGCAAACGGGTCAGCCTCCTTTGTCGAACTTGCCGGTTTTCCCTACCATGCCCTTGATACCTATCTTCCAAAGCTTGTAAGGGCAGGCCAGAGAGTGGCCATATGCGAGCAGCTCGAAGATCCGAAGCTGGCAAAAAAGATAGTGAAAAGAGGTATCACGGAATTGATCACCCCGGGAGTGTCAATGAACGAGAACGTGCTGGATCACAAGGAAAACAATTTCCTGGCTGCCGTTCATATAAGCAAGCAGATAGCCGGAGCAGCATTCCTTGACATTTCCACCGGAGAGTTCCTGGTTTCGGAGGGCACACCTGATTACATCGACCAGATGCTCAATAACCTTCAGCCCAAGGAGGTCCTTTACGAAAAAGCCAGAAAGGAACTTTTTCACGAAAGCTTCGGTACAAAATTCTACACTTACAAGCTCGACGACTGGATCTTCACACAGGAAGCTGCAAACGACAGGCTCATGAAGCAGTTTGAGACCAGCTCACTTAAAGGATTCGGGATACAGAATATGACGTACGGAATCGTCGCCGCAGGGGCTGTTCTTTATTATCTCGATATTACCCAGCATGAGCAGCTCAGGCATATCACCCGCATTTCGAGGATAGAGGAAGAGAAGTATGTGTGGCTTGACAAGTTCACTATCAGGAATCTGGAACTCTTTTATTCTCCGTATGAGGGAGCCAGAACACTTATAGATGTGATGGATCGTACCGTATCTCCAATGGGAGGAAGGATACTGAAACGCTGGATATCATTGCCCCTGAAGGACATACAGCCTGTGAACGAAAGACTCGACATTGTTCAGCATCTTGCGGAAAAGAGCGTTTTCAGGGAAGAAATTGCCGTCCTGCTGAGGCAGATAGGTGATCTGGAGAGGCTTATTTCCAAAGTGGCTGTCAGCAGGATCAACCCAAGGGAAATGGTCCAGCTTAAAAGAGCGCTGAAAGCAATTGATCCGCTTAAGGACCTTTGCTGCAACAGCGGAAACCTGCCCCTGGTGTCGATAGGAGAGCAGCTGAATCCCTGCAGGCTGCTTGCGGAGAAAATTGAGCACGAACTCAACAGCGATCCACCGGTGCAGATCAACCGCGGGAATATCATTTCATCAGGAGTGTCAGAAGAGCTCGACGAACTCAGGTCAATACTCTACAACGGGAAGGATTACCTTGCTGAATTGCAGAACAGGGAAAGCCAGCGTACAGGTATCTCGTCGCTGAAAGTCAGCTACAATAATGTCTTCGGCTACTATATCGAGGTGCGTAACACCCATAAGGAAAAGGTGCCCCCGGAATGGATAAGGAAACAGACACTTGTGAATGCCGAACGCTATATCACAGAGGAGCTCAAGGAATATGAAAGCAAAATACTTGGGGCTGAGGAAAAGATAATCGATCTCGAGACAAGGCTTTTCGGTGATCTTGTGCTGTCAGCGGCAGAATATATCCCCCAGGTTCAGCTCAATGCATCTCTTGTTGGGAAGCTTGACTGTCTTCATTCCTTTGCAGTGGTATCACTCGAAAACAATTATACAAGGCCGGTACTGGATGATTCCAGGGTACTCGATATCTCAGACGGCCGTCATCCTGTAATTGAGAAGCAGCTTCCTCCCGGTGAATCATATGTTCCGAACGATGTGCTGCTTGATACTGACGATCAGCAGATAATAATCCTGACAGGTCCCAACATGTCGGGTAAGTCGGCTCTTCTCAGACAGACGGCACTTATCGTCCTTATGGCCCAGACAGGATGCTTTGTTCCTGCGAGGGCTGCCAGGATAGGGATTGTGGACAAGATATTCACAAGGGTAGGGGCTTCAGATAATATCAGTCTTGGAGAATCGACCTTTATGGTGGAGATGAACGAGACGGCAAGCATACTGAATAACCTGTCCGACAGGAGTCTTATCCTGCTCGACGAGATAGGCCGCGGGACAAGCACCTATGACGGGATATCTATAGCATGGGCCATGGTGGAGTTTCTGCATGAGAGCAAACTGAGGGCGAAGACACTGTTCGCCACACATTACCACGAACTGAATGAGATGGAAAATTCATTTCCGAGGGTGAAGAATTATAATGTTTCCATAAGGGAGATGAACAACAAGGTTATTTTCCTGAGGAAGCTGAAAAGAGGAGGGAGTGAGCACAGTTTCGGGATACACGTGGCTAAGATGGCAGGGATGCCCAGGAGCGTTGTCAACCGTGCCGGCGAGATCCTTAAGGAACTGGAACAGGGGCATGAAAAGCAGACTCTCAGCAAGCCTGTTGCGGGCATTGCCGAACACCGCGAAGGCCTTCAGCTGAGCATATTCCAGCTCGACGACCCGGTACTGAAACAGATAAGGGATGAAATACTCGATCTCGATATTGATAATCTTACACCGGTCGAAGCACTGAATAAGCTGTATAACATAAAAAAATACCTGAAGTGAGATTGCGTCATTATTAACTAAAACCTCTGCCATGGTATCAGTGATCATCCCGGCCCTGAACGAAGAAAGAACCATTTCGAGTGTCATCGACCTGGTTTCCCAGTCGCCCGACGTGGACGAGATACTTGTGATCGACGACAAGTCGATGGACCAGACAATTGAGGTTGCCAGGAAACCGAAAGTAAAAATTTACACCAGCACAAAACTTGGCAAGGGAGCATCGATGCGCGACGGAATGCTTCTTGCCGTAAATGAATTCATCGCATATCTTGATGCTGACATTCTCACCTATCCCGAAAACATCATTTCCCTGCTTACAGGACCGCTTCTCAACGATGAAGCAGATTTTGTAAAATCATGTTTCAACCGGCAGGCAGGAAGAGTCACTGAACTGGTGGCCAAACCGCTGCTCAGCTTCCTTTTCCCCGACCTCGCGATATATTCCCAGCCTCTCAGCGGAATGATCGCGGGAAAGAAAAGCTTCCTGGAAAAAATTGAATTTGAAAATGATTATGGTGTCGACATAGGGATCCTGATAGACATGCACCTTGCCGGGGCAAGGATCAGGGAGGTGAATATCGGGTACATTGAAAACAGGATGCAAACATGGGAGCAGCTCGCAATAATGTCGCGCGAAGTTTCAAGATCAATACTGAAGCGGGCCAAGAAGATTGAACCTGACAGCAAGGAAACCCTTGAAAACATCGACCTGATAAGAACCCAGATGGATTATGCGATCAGGGAAAGCCTGATTGGCCGCGACAGGATGATCATCTTCGATATGGACAACACCATTCTTGAGGGTAGTTTTATCACTACTGCTGCTGATCACTTCAATTTCAGGGATGACCTTATCAGGATCGTCACCGACAGTAGCAATCCCTACACCCGTACAAAATCAATTGCCAGACTGATGAAGGGGAAGTCATTAAAGGAGATACTGGATGTGGCCGACAGCATTAAAATGGTGCGGGATACGGAGTTTGTCATCAGTGAGCTGAAGAAAAAAGGCTATATAATAGGCATAATAAGCGACAGCTATGATGTCGTAACGAACCATCTCAAGAATAAGCTGGGTCTCGACTTCTCGGTGGCTAACGAGCTGGAATTCTCCAAAAGCATAGCTACCGGGGAGGTGAAGGTGCCATCAGCCTTCCTTAGAACAGGCAGAAGCACATGCAATCACGAATTCTGCAAATCGAATGTGATGTTCCAGCTCGCAGAAAAATATAATATAGAAGTTAAAAATGTCATTTCCGTGGGCGACAGCGAAAATGATTTCTGCATCGTAAAGGAAAGCGGGACCGGGATTTCCTTCTGCTCCGAGAACAAGTACCTGAACTACGTAGCCGACGTGATAATTACAGAGAAGAGCTTCAGCCCGATACTGGATATCCTGACCTGAAAATTAGTTACTTTTTTTCGTCATTCTTGTGGACCACCATCTGCGGGAACGGGATTTCTATCCCTTCCCTGTCGAAAGCGATCTTAAGACGTTTCCTGAGTTCACCTGTTAGTTCCCATTGCTTCAGAGGAATGGTGTCTGCAAGGATCTTTACTTTTATTGCAGAATCCGCAAAATCATTAACACGTAGAAATTTCGGAGGAGTAATGAAGAAATCCTTGTAATCAGGGTCTTCAGCAAGTTCCTTGCCCGTCCGGTTTATTATATCTATGACATGCTCGATGTCGGAACTGTAGGAAACACCAATGTCGAGATTTATGCGCGAAAAGTTTTTTGAAAGGTTTGCAACTCTCTTTATATCTCCATGCGGGACGTGATGTATTGTCCCGTCGAGATCACGAAGCCGTGTAAGCCTCAGGCTTATATCTTCCACGGTGCCTCCCGTTCCGTCGATGTCCACAACATCTCCGATCCTGTACTGGTTTTCAAGGATGATAAACAACCCGGTTATAATATCTCTTATCAGGTATTGTCCTCCGAAGCCTACGGCAAGTCCAACTATACCCGCTCCGGCAAGCATCGGACCGATCTCGATACCGCCTTCCTGCAGTATCATCATCACTGCCAGCACTATGATCACTATCCTGAGCGCTCCGTTGAAGATTCTTATAAGGGTATTCTCCCGCTTGAGTTCGGCTTCCTCCGACATGTCATTGTCACGGACAACCGCGATCCTGACCGTCCGGATCACGATCCTTGCAAGGATTATGTTAAGCAGCCAGGCGACGACTCCTATAACAATTATTTTAACACCATTATCCGTTAGCCAGGGGATCAGCTTGTCGGTCCATTCATTAATTGCATTATTCATAATCTCAGGACTTTGGTTATTAAAACTTAAAATTATAAACAAGATTAACATTTTCATCTTATGCAAAAATAGTGTTTGTACCGGTTCGGCTCATAATATTTACAGATTCATATCTGCGATTATCTGTCAGCCGGCAACTCTATTATTCTGTAGTTTTTAATATTTTTAGAGATTAATTCCCGGCGTTTGGAGAAACCATGACGAATTATATTATAATAACGCTTTGCCTCCTGATCCTGCTTTCCTATCTTTTTGATATCACAAGCCGGTATTCCAAGATCCCGAGTGTCCTGCTTCTGATCGGTCTGGGAATTCTGATTAGAACACTGATAGAAAACACGGATTTAAAAATGCCAGACCTTGAGCCTCTGCTTCCCTTGTTCGGGACCCTGGGACTTATACTTATAGTTATGGAGGCCAGCCTTGATCTGAAGATCGGCAGGCATCAAGCCAGTATTATATTCAAATCAGCTTCAGCAGCAATTATTCTCTTTACCCTTTTTGTGGTTATCATGACCTTTGTCATGGTCCGTTTCATGAAGTATGGGATAATTGATTCCATGCTGAATGCAATTCCTTTCGGGATCATCAGCAGTGCCGTTGCTATCTCTTCAGCCGCCAATCTGAACCAGGAACAGAAAGAGTTCATTGTTTACGAAAGTTCACTTTCAGATATCCTGGGAATACTTGTATTTAATTTCATTCTCGTTTATGGCGACTCAATAGGACACGGACTGATTAGTTTTACACTCAAGGGAATTCTGACAATCCTGGTTGCAGCTGGTGTCACATTTGTTCTGGCAATCCTGCTGCACAAAATAACTTACCATATTAACTACGTGATCATACTTACAGCCCTTATTCTGGTATACGTTCTGGGCGAGCTTATCCATCTTCCGGCACTCCTGCTGGTTCTTGCTTTTGGAATTGCACTTGCAAATAACCGCCTCATTGAAAACACCTTGGCCAAAAGGTTCATTGATTTTGATAAGTTCAGGAAAGACCTTTCGTCATTTAAAATGATCATGGCAGAGCTTACTTTCGTTATCCGCTCATTTTTCTTTATAATGTTTGGATACTATACACAGATTGACGGGCTGCTTGACCTGAAGAATTTGATTACTGCACTGTCCGTAATTGGCCTGATCTACCTGCTGAGGATCATATTCCTCAGCAGATTCCTGAAAGTCCCGTTGATACCCTATGTTTTTTTCTCACCAAGAGGCCTCATTACGATTCTTTTGTTTCTGAGCATCCCTGCCACTTCAAGGTTGCAGATAATAAATGAAGAAGTTCTCACCCTGGTAATACTGCTTACAATCCTGCTTATGACTTTCGGTAACGTGATCACAGGGAAAGAACAGAAAATGCCGGCTGAAGTCAGGATCGGGAGCGAGGGAGAAGTAACAACCGGTCTGCCGCAGGATTATGATAACCACGATCAAGTGCAATGATTTTTTTAACCAGATAATTTCTTGCCAGTAAATAAATAATTATGAAAAGTGTAGCTTTCTTACCCGTCCTGTTTGTGGCTTTATGGACTACATCTTCCTGCTCCCAGCAAGGAAGTGTAAAACAGGTTAGGTTAACCAGCTTTTCCCTTCAATCCTCTGTCCTGGTTAATGAAACCGGCGAAGAACTCTCAGATCCGGGTTATCAGCCTCCTGCTTACTGGTTCCCTGTGAAAGTTCCTTCAACTGTCCTTAGCGGCCTTGTCGCCAACGGTGTTTATCCAGATCCTTACCAGGGTCTCAATAACATGTATATTCCGGATGCTTCCGACGAATTCAACAAACAATACAACCTCGAAAAGTACAGCCATCTTCCCGGCGAACCGAATCCCTGGAAGAAACCGTACTGGTACCGTACCGTCTTCAGCATTCCGGCTTCCGACGAGGGACGTCATTTCCAGCTGATATTCAAGGGAATAAACTACAGGGCCGCCGTATGGGTAAACGGAAAACAGGTTGCCGATTCGACAGATATGGCAGGCATGTTCGCCGAATACAGCCTGAATATATCTCCGTATATAAGAGCCGGGAAGGCAAATGCCCTGGCTGTTAAAATATATCCTCTTGACTACCCCGGGCTTCCGGCTACAGAGCAACTGGAAGCCCTGGGCGATTTCTATTCCAATGGCGGACCCACAGGCGACATAGGGAAAAATGTCACTATGCTCTGCTCCGTGGGCTGGGACTGGATGCCTCCGGTACGAGACAGGAATATAGGGATATGGCAGCCCGTTTTCCTGAGGACCACGGGTGATGTTACAATTGGAAGTCCAAAGCTGGTGACTGAGCTTCCTGCCCTTGCTGACACCGCCGAGGCAGAGCTGTCTCTCAGCCTTGATCTTGTGAACCATGGAAAAAAAGAACAGAACGGGAACCTGATCATTACAGTTTCATCGGAAAATTTCAGCGGGTCATCATTCAGGATATCCAAACCCGTGAAAATAGGAGCGGGAGAATCGGTTAAGGTGGATCTGAACAGCTCAAATACCGATAAATTCAAAATTTCAAAACCTTCATTGTGGTGGCCGAACGGTTACGGTAACCCCAACCTGTACAGGATAAGGCTTCAGTATGAGGCAGGAGGAACGATGTCGGACGATACGACATTCCTCTTCGGAATAAGAAAGGTGGCAACCAAAGCAGTGAACGTGAATGGCTCATGGCGGCGCGACTTTTTTGTGAACGGGCAAAGGATACACATTACCGGGGGAGCCTGGGTGCCTGATATGATGCTTAACCGCGATTCGCTCAGGTATGATTATGAATTCAGGCTGTGCAGGAATTCCAATATAAACCTTGTGAGGATATGGGGCGGCGGTGTCACTCCCGGCGACGAATTCTGGGATGCAGCCAACCGTTACGGCATGCTGGTTTGGTCCGACTTCTGGATCACCGGCGACACGCAGGGAGAGTTCAAGGGATCTCCTGACTGGCCTCTTGAGGGTGAAGTCTTTAAGAAGAACGTTGTGAGCACCATCCTCAGGGTAAGGAATCATCCAAGCCTTCTTGTCTGGACAGGAGGCAACGAAGGACATGCAAGGAGAGAACTATACGATTTTATGCGAAACAGCATCATAGAACTCGATGGCAGCAGGCCGTATATCCCCAGTTCCTCAGGATTTGCACGGCTTCCGGAAGGTTGGCCGGGTGCATGGCCCGACAATCTTCCGACAGGTGTCTACAGCGGTGGCCCTTATACCTGGCAGGATCCGGAGAGCTATTACGCCAGGGCCATTGCAGGAAGGGACTGGGTGTTCAAGGATGAAACCGGACTTCCCTCGATGGTGACATGGGATATACTTCCCAAAGTAATTCCCAACCTTGTATGGGATAAAAATCTTCCTTTCCCGCTCAACAATTCGTGGGGTTATCATGATGCGGCAACAGGCAACGGCCGGTGGGATTTATATTACAACGAAATGGTAAAGCGTTACGGCGAGGCAAAATCGATGGAGGAATTCTGCGACAAGATGCAGCTTATGAATGCAACCGGTTACCAGGGGATATTCGAAGCAGCAGGACATAAGCTCAACGATATCGGCGGCGTGATGCTGTGGAAGCTGAACGCAGCCTTCCCGAGCATGGTCTGGCAGGTTTACGACTGGTACCTTCAGACAAATGCAGGATATTATTTTATGCAGAATGCATGCGAACCTTTACATATCCAGTTAAACCTTGCCAGTCATAAAGTAATGGTCCTTAACAGAAGGTATAAACCTGCCGTTGACCTGAAGGTGTCGGCAGAGGTGTTTGACATAAATACGAAATCAGTCTTCAGGGAGGAAACGACGGTCAGCATGGGTACCTCAGAGGTAAGTGAATCTATTTCCCTGGATAAGGTGCTGAAGGAAGCCACAGGAATCTCCTTCGTTGTCCTCAATCTTAAGGATCCGGCCGGCAAAGTGGTTTCACATAATGTTTACTGGCTGGCAAATGGCAATAGTTTCCTGGAGTTTAACAACATGCCTGAAGCTTCATTGGATGCGTCGATAATAAGCAGGAAAGATGAAAAAGGCTTCCCGGAATGGGCACTGAAAGTAACCAATAATTCGACTAAGCTAGCTTTCTTTATTCGTCCCAGGCTCATGGCAGATGATGAAGAAGTTCTTCCAAGCTTCTGGACGGGGAGTTATTTCAGCCTTGCTCCGGGAGAAAGCACTACGGTAACGGTAAACTGCCCGGAAGCAGAAATCCGGAACAGGGAGACAAGTATAACAGTAGGAGGGTGGAATGTTAATGAAATACCAGTAAAAGCCGTAAAATAAACACTTCATTCTTTCTTCATCTTAACGAAAGTAATTTTCAGACGGTTAGATTTTATTACAAGTGTTTTTAAATCAAATAAGATGAAAAAGTATTTAAACCGTGCCTTGTTAATTATCACGGTCCTCTCCCTTTCACTGTCGCTGCCCGGGCAGCAGAATAAGACATCTGCCAGCGACACCAGCACATCAGCAAAATCACGGCACAGCCTGTATTCTATGGCTGGAACGGGCTATAACATGGTTTACATGGGAACTTCTCTTTCTCAGGATAAACCTTATTATTCGGCAAGCCTGGTGTATGGATTCAATAGCGAACTCTTTCTTTCTGTTTCAGGTTTTCATCTTGCCGCATACGATCCTTTCTTTTCTTTTTCAACGTATTCCCTTTCCTACAGCCATGCTTTCAGCTCGTGGTTCGATATTTCAGCAGGCATTTCAGGTTACCAGGTGAACAAAATTCTTTCAGATACCCTGTTTACTAACTTTGTCTATGGAGATATCTCCCTAGGGTTTGACTGGAAAATCCTCTATACCAAGATCTCCGCCGGAGAACTCTTTTCAGGATCCAACGGAACATATTTCCAGTTGAGAAACTCAAGGTATTTTATGACTTCTGAGCTTGGCAGGAAGAAAGCATGGTTCTCATTTGATCCCTATGTAAATATGCTTTTTGGAACACTTACAGAGACAAAGGATGGTTCTTTGGTTGTGAGTCCACCATTCGGAAAGGGTGGCTCCGGAGGCGGAAGTTCTTCGGAAACTACAAGCAGGTTCAGCCTCATGGAACTTGACTTTGGACTGCCTGTATCATTTAATATAGGTAAGTTCACCCTTGATGCCGAACCCGGATACGTATTTCCCCTTTATTCTGATCCTTCAGGTCCGGATATAAGTGGATTTGTCTTCACCCTGGGCTTAATTTTCAGGATATTTTAAAGCTCATAACGTTAACACGCACTTTGTCAGCAGTTTGCAGGTCAATAAAAAATTCATTTTTTTACAGATTTTTATCAAATTTCATAAATACTTCATTTTCACCATTCTAATTTTGAGTCAGTAAACTTGAATAAACGTTTTAAACTCACAATTATGAAAAGAAAATTATTTTTGGCTGCCGCAGCACTCATGATAAGTGCAGGCATCATGGCACAGGAAGCTACCCAGACCCAGACCAGGGAAAGGGCGCAGACCGGAACCCAAAACCAGACACAGGCCGGGACAATGACTCAGACACAGGCCGGGACTCTGACCCAGGAACAGACTCAGTACAAAAACCAGGGACAGGAAACAAAGGCACAGAAGCAGGCCCGGAATGAAGCAAGAAAAGCTGAAAAGCAGGTACAGAAGCAGGCTAAGAAACAGGCTAAAACCCAGGAAGGCCAGGGAACCATGACCCGAGAGAGGGCACAGGACCAGACTAAAACAGCCACTCAGAACAAGGGCGCTGCAAGACCAGCCGGACCTGCAAAAACAGCCACCAAAACATCAAAAGGTCCCGGAGCAGGAGGTAAGAGGTAGTCTGAATAAGACTGCTTAACACTGCCCTGAGAGAAGAGGCTGATTCGCTGGCAGAGCTTAAGAAGGCTGTCTTAAATATTAAGGCAGCCTTTTTTATTAAAATTCCCCATGATAGCAGGTTATTGAATATTTCAATTATTTTTAGTGCCGGTTTCAAAACTTGAACATGGCATCTAAACTATTCAGAACGAAGTCCCTGCAGGAAATGATGCAGGTTGCGACGGACTCGGAGCATGGGCTCAAGCGCGCACTTTCGGCAACCAACCTGATCTTCATCGGGATAGGCTGCATAGTCGGAACAGGGATTTTCGTGATCACCGGAACAGCCGCAGCACAGTATGCAGGGCCTGCACTGAGCATCTCTTTTCTCATATCTGCAGTTCTCTGCATGTTTGTGGCTCTCTGCTACACAGAATTTGCATCGATGATCCCGATTTCCGGGAGCGCTTACTCCTATGCATATACAACAGTCGGCGAGTTTATCGCATGGTTCATAGGCTGGAACCTGGTGCTCGAATACATCTTCGGCGCCTCGCTTGTGGCCGTGGGTTGGTCGGGTTACGTGGTAAGCTTTCTTAAGGATTTCGGGATTGTAATTCCGTCTGAACTGAGCAGTGCACCTTTTACCTACGAGCACGGCTGGATTGCCACGGGAGCAATTATCAATTTCCCTGCTATCCTGATTGTCGCCCTGATAACCACCATCCTCGTGTTCGGAATAAAGGAGTCGGTGAAGGTTAATAATATTATCGTCATTATCAAGGTATTCGTTATCCTGCTTTTCATAGGATTCGGCCTTTCATATATAAATACTGAAAACTATGTACCCTTCATTCCCGAAAACGCCGGGGAATTCGGAAAGTTCGGATGGAGCGGGATCTTCAGGGCGGCGGGGATAATATTCCTTGCTTTTGTGGGATTTGACGCCATTTCCACTGTTGCCCAGGAAACAAAGAATCCTCAGAAAGATATGGCAATCGGCATACTTGGTTCGCTGGCCATAGTTACGGTGCTGTATATTTCCGTTTCACTTGTTCTTACAGGAATTGTCAATTACAAGCTTCTCAATGTACCTGATCCCATTGCCGTGGGTATCAATGCTGCCGGGCAAAAGCTTTTCTGGCTCAGGCCGATAATCAAGATCGGGGCAATTGCAGGCATGAGCTCAGTAATTCTTGTTCTGATAACAGGTATGCCTAGAATACTCTATACCATGTCCAACGACGGGCTTCTTCCTCCGGTAATGGGAAGGGTCCACCGCAAGTACAGGACACCTCATATAACCACTATTATGGTCGGCGGAGTGGTTGCGGTAATCTCGGGTCTCTTTCCCATCGACCTGATCGCCGATATGGTATCGATAGGAACCCTTCTTGCTTTTGCCATGGTTTGTATAAGCATAATCATTCTCAGGGTAAAACGACCCGACATGCATCGTCCCTTTAAAGTTCCGCTGGTCTGGTTTATTGCTATAGCCGGGGCTCTCGGCTGTTTTTACCTGATGACGTCCCTGCCGGTAACCACCTGGGAGCGACTGGGAATCTGGACTGTTATAGGATTTTTAATATATTTCCTCTACGGCATGAAACACAGTGCGCTTAATAAAAAGAAAAGCCTGTAAAGTTAAATTGTTATAATGTGAAGAATTAATAAAATGAAAAGAGCTGTTGTTCTGTTATTTCTTCTTCTCCCGGCGCTGACTTCTTACACACAGAAAAAAGTCACATCGGATACGATTTCCAGGAACCGGGACACCAGGATCACACCCGGTGCCTCAGGAGTAAAAAGAAGCATCGGGTACAGGTTCAGCACAACCGTATCGGATTCCGATCCCGGTCCCGGGATATTCAGGTATAATAACAACACTATCAGCAGGGTTAAGTGGCTTTATGCTGATAATATCGACCTGGCCGGGGAGGATCAGAGTAAGTGGTATTCCACATGGGACGACACGACCGGAGCAACCGGAAGGGGTTCCATAAACATCGTTGAAAAGGAAGGGAAAAACGTAATTGTATTCAATATCACCGGGGTTTTTATCAGGGCCCAGGGTTACTGGAAGATACCGGTCGAATATATTTCAGGTACACTGCCGGCAAACGGAACTTCCTGTTATTATGTATTTAACAGGATAACCCATTCGAAGCCTAAACCGCAGGAAGAACAGAAACCTTCCACCCAGCCTGTAGTAGTGCCACAGGTGCAGCCTCAACCTGAGCCACAGGTGCAGCCTCAACCTGAGCCACAGGTACAGCCTCAACCACAACCTGAGCCACAGGTACAGCCTCAGCCACAACCACAGGTGCAGCCACAACCTGAACCACAGGTGCAGCCACAACCTGAACCACAGGCACAGCCTCAGCCTGTTCAGGCCCGTGATACAAGGCAGACAACCAGGGCTGCCGATACGCGCCGTCCTGCACAGACAACCCAGCCTGCACAGACAACCCAACCCGCACCAACAGAACAGGCACAACAGACAAAGCCGGGAGTTCAGACCACAGAACCAGCACAGCATACGCAACCGGTGCAGGCTAACCCACAATACTACCCGACACCCCAGCAGCCCCCGGTTCAGAACTATCAGAACGATCAGCCTCCGGTGTACAACCAGGCAAGCAGGATGAACAGGCCGGCAGACATTGCAAATCCCTATGCAAACGCTGATATGTCAGGCGGAAGGGGGAGAAAATGGTATCGTGGGATCATTGAACTTGGATATGGATTGGGTACGGGAAAATACGGCATCAGCAATTTCAGGTTCAATTTCATCAACGGTTTTATGATTGGAAGGTCCTCTTCAATAGGACTGGGCATAGGTTACAGAAGATATTTTGAGAAGGATTTTTCAGAGATGAGACTTTATTCACCGAAGTCTCAGGTCCCGGTTTTCCTTGATCTGAGAACATCATTTTCAACCAGGAAGGTTACTCCCTATCTTGCACTGGGAGTTGGCGGCTCTGCCGGGTATCTGAAAGTCAGTGCCGATTCGACGCTGACGACGAAGGAGGGATTCTACCTGTGTCCCTCTGGAGGGATCTGGTTTAATGTTTCCGACAGGTTTGCAGTTTTTGCAGGACTGGCCTATGAACTTCAAAGGCTGGAGTATGTTCTTCTGTCCGACGACAGTCATTTTAAGAAAAACGCAGGTTCACTGAGCCTTAATTTAGGTATTGCGTTCTGATCTGTTCGGTTTTTCGTTAGTAGCTGAAAAGATCAACAAGGTATATCAGCGAGGCTATGGATGCACTGCCAAGCTGCAATTCCCGTATGTTAACCTGTTCGAAAGTGTCATTTGCGGAATGATGGTATGAGAAGTATCTCTGGATGTCGGGGATATAGCCTATCTGCATCGCTCCCAGGGCTTTCAGTGGTGCTATGTCCGAACCGCCTCCTCCCGTGTCGAAATCCCTTATGTTGAACGGTTCAAAATACTTTGACAGCGACCTGAGCTTTTCAAGTCTCTCTCC
>JALONU010000231.1 GCA_025454775.1 Bacteroidales bacterium
AACCGGTATTGGTTCAGTCCGAAAGCCAATCTCACCAAGATTCATGCCGATCGAATGGCGAGCATCTCAGAAGCCAAGTTACTCCAAATATCGGAACGAATGAAAGCAGGATGACGATAAGCCAGTGCTTTCCGTCCATCTCAGTCAGCCTGAACGCCTCACGTACCGGGGGGACAAGAAGAACTACAAGGGCCAGTCCTGCCGACGCGGCAATAGCAGCTATCAATGGCTTGTTGAGCAGAGGATTTGAAGAAAATGAGATCCTGGTATTTGAATGCATATTCCTGACATGCACCAGCTGGGCGAACATAAGAGTGGCAAAAGCCATTGTCTGGCCCATAACAAGGTTATGTTCACGCAGCCCGATAATGAACGCAACAAGAGGTATGGCACCGATCATGGTCCCCTGGTAAATTATGCGATAAACCATCCCTCCGGTCATGAAGCCATTTTTTGAACTGCGCGGTTTTCTCCTCATGATGTCTTTCTCGGCAGGATCAACGCTCAGGGCTAGTGCGGGCAGGGAGTCTGTAACCAGGTTTACCCAGAGTATGTGGATCGGGAGCAGAGGAGTGCCCATGTTAAAGATGGAAGTTACAAGCAGCAGGAAGATCTCCCCGACGTTTGATGAAATCAGGTACTGGATAGCCTTAAGGATATTATCGTAGATACGTCTGCCTTCCTCTACTGCCGATACGATGGTTGCAAAATTGTCATCCGTGAGCACCATATCCGAAGCCCCCTTTGCCACGTCGGTGCCAACTATACCCATGGCTGCACCTATGTCGGCCTGCTTGAGTGCCGGCGCATCATTCACCCCGTCGCCGGTCATGGCAACGACCTGGTCATGACTCTGCCAGGCCCTTACGATCTTTACTTTATGCTCAGGCGCTACCCGGGCATAAACCGAATATGCTGAAACATTTTCGGTAAATTGTTTTTCGTCCAGCTTTTCCAGCTCTGCACCTGTGATAGCGAGATCCCCCTCATGGTAAATGCCTATTTCCCTCGCAATTGCAAGGGCTGTGGATTTGTGGTCGCCTGTGATCATCACTGGTTTTATACCTGCAGAGTTGCATTTGGCAACAGCATCAAGCACTTCGGGTCTTGCAGGGTCTATCATTCCCAGGAGTCCGGCAAATATCAGTTCGTTCTCCAGCTCGCCGATTTCCACCTTTTGCGGAGCTTCCGGAAGATCCTTGTATGCCATTGCGAGTACCCTCAGGGCGGAGTTTGCCATATCCTCGTTTGTGCTTCGGATAAGGCTCAGATCTTCGCCTGTGAGAATCCTGGTTTCTCCGTTGATGAGGATCCTGTTGCAAACGCTCAGAACTTCATCGAGACCGCCCTTTACATTCACGCGTGTGGACCTGTCGGAAGTTTTATTCACGGTAGTCATTCTCTTCCTTTCGGAATCGAAAGGTATCTCGGCAACTCTCGGAAAATCCTTTTCCGTTTCATCCTTGTAAAGGTTATAGAGTACACCAAAATCCAGAAGGGCTGTCTCGGTAGGATCGCCTGTGAATGAAACCTTGCCGTCGCCGTTCTTTTTTATCCGTGCATCTGCGCAGAGCACTGAGATCGAAAGAAGTCTCATCTCCTCAGCGTTTAGAACAGATGCGGGTGCAGTCCGGTTTATCTGGTCTCTTTTATGATTGACGTAAGCCTCTACGACAGTCATCTTGTTTTGCGTGAGAGTACCCGTTTTATCGGAGCATATGACGGTGGCGCTGCCTAGAGTTTCCACCGATGGAAGGGTCCTTATAATAGCATTCCTTTTAACCATTCTCTGGACGCCTATGGCCAGCACAATTGTGGAAACGGCAGGGAGTCCTTCGGGGATGGCAGCCACGGCAAGGCTCACGGCTGTCATGAACATATCAAGAATGGAGTTTCCGTAAAGGATACCGACAAGGAAGATAACGGCACAGATTATCAGGGCTGCTGTTCCAAGTGCTTTGCCCAGTTGCCCGAGACGCCGGCTCATTGGTGTTTCCGTTTCGCCGGCATGCTGGAGCATATCGGCTATCTTGCCGACTTCAGTGTTCATTCCTGTTCCGATAACAACACCGCGGCCGCGGCCGTAAGTGACCATGCCGGTTGAAAAGGCCATGTTGACCCTGTCGCCCAGGGCTATTTCCTCCCCGTTCAATGGTTTGGTGTTCTTTTCTACTGGTACGGATTCTCCCGTCAGTGATGATTCCTGAATCTTCAGATTGACGGCTTCGATAAGCCTAAGATCAGCAGGGATTATATCGCCGGTTTCAAGGATCACAATATCCCCGGGAACAAGCTCCCTTGTATGGATTTCGGAAACAGAACCATTTCTCAGAACTTTTGTTACAGGGGCTGCCAGGTTCTTGAGTGCCTCAAGGGAAGATTCTGCTTTTCTTTCCTGTATTGCTCCGATAAGGGCATTTATGATAAGTATGCCAAGGATGACAAAGGTATCGAGAAGCCCTTCTCCTTCATAGACCCCCACAACTCCCGAAATGATCGCAGCAATAAGTAAAACAATGATCATGAAGCTCTTGAACTGGGCGATGAACATCTGAAGGAAGGTTCTCTTCTTCTTGGATGTCAGCTGGTTATATCCGTACTCCCCGAGTCTTTTTGCGGCCTCATCCTGTGAGAGACCTTCGGCAGCGGAAGTCTTAAAACCGGAAATGACATCGTCAGCTTCCCGGTTGTAAAAATTTACCATGTTGATTCAGGTTGGTTTTTTAAAACGGCAAAATTAGCAATTTTACCTGTCAGGTGTGGATGTGCCGTTTGCTTTTGTAATGGTGTTTTTATTTTCCCTGACTTTTTCACTCCTGTCTTTTCTGTTAGCCACTCTCAGGAGCTTGAATGTATCGAGGATATTGAATACAAAAAGCATAATTCCTGCAGCCAGCGCTGCGTAGAGCAGGGCACCACTGACGAATATTTCAGCGATCATTATGGCGCTTATTATAATCCTTACTTCCGTTGGGCCCAATATGCCGGAATCGATCGTATACTTATCGGTTACCTTGAACCGGATTATGGCTATAAGCATAGCCCAACCATACATCACAACAAATCCGAATCCCACAAGCTCCCATTTTCCTTCGGTGAAGATGAGATAACCGAACCCGATCATTATGGTGCTCATCCAGTCAACCAGCAGATCGAGGGTGAAACCATACCACTTTCGCGGAGTCTGACGGTAATATGCAAGCCTGCCGTCTAGAGAATCACCGAACCAGTTCATCAGGAAACCCGGTAATCCAAGGAGCAGCCAGTATTTATTCAGATAAGTCGCCAGGATAAAGCTTGCAAGCACGATCAGGCTTCCGCAGAAACCGATCAGGGTCAGTCCGTCCGACTTGATCCATACAGGTATCTTTTGTACAAGGTAAACGAGAGCCTTCTGCTCCATGTTCTTCAGAATGTTTGTCCTCTCGCGGTCGTGTGTCAGTGCAGCAAGGATCTCTCTTGCTTCCCTGGAAATAACAGGTTTCATTTCCGTCCGGTTAGTTGAAGTACGTACAAATGCTGGTTGAACATGAGATATGTTCAGCAAATTTAATCAACTTTTAGACTTTGCTGATTATTCCGGACAGATTTGCAGATATTTCAGTCGAAGATAAATACCGCTTCGATGGGGGAATCAAAAACTGCTGCTATATCATGAGCCAGCTTCAGGGAAGGATTGTATTTGTTCTTTTCCAGGAAGACTATTGTCTCCCGGCGTACATTCACCTTCTTTGCCAGATCATCCTGAGTGAGGTTGAACCTGGCTCTGTATTCCTTGATTCGGTTATTCATTTCTGACACCAATGAAATGGAAAACAAGCCAGCATATAACCCATGATATAGCCATTCCCAGAATGCCTGCCCCTATGATCTCCTCGGTGTCGAGATTAACCCTGTCCTTTATGAAGAGCATTGCTACCCATAGATAAAGTGAAATGTAATAGGACCAGGCTGCAGTCTTTAAAAGTACTTTCTTTGATAATTCGTCCTCGGCAGGCTCACCTCTCTTTGCACTTGTCAGCCTTTTAATTCCGATGAATACAGCAAATGCAACCACCAGGATAATAATCCCGAAAGTAAGTAAATCGAACGGCTTGAAATTTCCTGATGAAGAATAAATCCATAAACCCGTTGTGGCAAGAACGATAATGGCAACAATAAAAACAATGACAGCTCTTTTCATAATAATTTGTTTTAGTTAATTAATTCTAACACAAAGTTAGAAATAAATAACATTATCTTCCAAATATTTTAACAATTATTTTCTTCAGCGGGTGTCTTTAAGTACAATTCTTCTAACCGCAAAGAACGCAGAGATTCTACGCAAAGTTCGCAAAGATCTACATATCAGCATTTAAGCTTCGTATCCCTTACTTACCTTTACGCACTTTGCGGTTAACAGGTGCCTGAGCTATCGCTATTTGGAAACCAGATCTGAATTGAAAAGGTATTCCTTCCCCTTTTCGGTCCCTTTTATTTCAACCACCCTGCCATGGTAGCTGAGTTTCAAAGGATATCC
>JALONU010000232.1 GCA_025454775.1 Bacteroidales bacterium
GGAATAAACATTCCTGAACCCTCTCTCATAAAAGTAAGCTGCTACCTTATCACTTCGCCAGTCTGTAGTGCAGTAAAGGAACAGCGAATAGTTCTTGCTAATGGTATCTGCAGCATATTCCAGGTTGTCAGTTGAGGCAATATTAATGGCTTCCCTGATCCGTCTTCCCCTGAACTCAAATCTCTCCCTGACATCTATCAGAAGTGCAGAATCTGCCTTCAGATATGCCATATGAAAATCATAGGGTTCAAGTGACTGATATCCCGGCTCCTCCGGTGATTGAGCCGATGCCGTAATCCAACACAGAACCACGTTCAGCAAAACCACGCTGAGTCTCTTCATACGAACTTCCATACCCGCAAATGTAACTTATTTATTTACTACACGGTCATTGCGAGTCCCGTCACCACCTTCACTAAAGTTACGGTGGTCAATGTCGGGACGAAGCAATCCTCCCCCTTATCCACAAGCCATCTGTGGATTCGGTCATTGCGAGGATCACGCGAAGCGGGAGACGAAGCAATCCCTCTGCTGGGGCGCTGTGCCCCTAAGCCGTTGTGCCATTAAGCCCTTTTATATATCTTTGATTCGTGATCGACCGCCAGACTATAGACCGGATAATCGATGCAGCACAGATCGTCGACGTGATCCAGGAATTCGTTCCTCTTAAGAGAAGGCTTCACGGTTTCGCCGTCAAAGGAAATATTTAAGTGCTTTGGTTGCGGGAAGGTTGGCAATGTGGTGAATTTCATCATGGAGCATGAGCATCTCAACTACCCTGAAGCGCTGAAGTTCCTGGCAAAGAAATACCATATCGAGATTGTCGAAAAGGAGGTAACTCCCGAAGAAATTGAAAAACAGAACGAACGTGAAAGCCTGCTCGTGCTGTCTGCTTATGCATCAAGACAATTCGCAGAGAACCTTTTCAGCAGCGACGAAGGGATCAGGGTAGGGCTTTCCTACTTCAGGGAAAGAGGCTTCAATCAGAATATCCTGAAAAAGTTCGAAGTGGGCTACAGCTTTGAAAAACGGGATGCCTTCACTAAGCAAGCTCTTGAAGACGGCTACAGGAAGGACTTTCTTGTTAAATCGGGCCTCTCCATAGAACATGAAGATCATGTTTTCGACCGTTTCTCCGGCAGGGTGATGTTCCCGATCCATTCACTCTCCGGCCAGGTCCTGGGCTTCGGCGGAAGGATATTGAAGACCGATGCAAAGACTGCCAAATACCTCAATTCCCCCGAATCGGAGATTTACCATAAAAGCCGGATCCTCTACGGTATTTACCAGGCCAGGAAATCAATAACGCAGCTCGACAATGTATATCTTGTTGAGGGTTATACAGATGTAATGTCGCTCCACGAGGTCGGCATCGAGAATGTCGTCGCTTCTTCCGGGACATCACTGACCCAGGAGCAGGTAAGGCTCGTAAAACGCTTCACCCCAAACATTACAATTCTTTACGACGGTGACGCTGCCGGTATAAAAGCATCAATCAGAGGTATCGACATTGTCCTCGAAGAAGGGATGAATGTGAAGATTGTCCTCCTGCCTGACGGCGAGGACCCTGACTCGTATTCCAAAAAGGTCAGCAACGAAGAGTTCCTGAAATATCTCAGGGAAAAGGAAACCGATTTTATCCGTTTCAAGACCCAGCTCCTTCTTGAGGAAGCTGCCAATGATCCCGTAAAGAAGGCTAATCTTATCCGTGATATTGTCAGGTCAATTGCCGTGATCCCTGAAGTCATCACCCGCACAGTGTATATCAAGGAATGCAGCACCAGGCTCGACATCCAGGAAGCAGTGCTCTATAACGAGGTCAATAAGATGCTGCGGCAAAGGTCGTTCCAGGACAGGAACCGCTATCCGGCCCCGGAAGACCTTCCCGTTCCGCCTCCCGTGATACCGAAGACCGTAAGGCATGAGCCGACAACACATATATCCGAAAAAGAAATAATTAGACTCCTCCTTAAATTCGGGAGCACCGGCTTTGAACGACATATAAGTCCCGAAGACGGCCGTGAAGAAATAATCACTGTTTCCGATTTCATTGTCAAAGACATTACTGCCGACGACCTGGCATTCGACGATCCTGTGCTCGGATCCATTTTCGAGGAATTCCGCTTTGCGTCTGAACAGGGCATCTTCATCGAGGACAGTCATTTTGTCAAACACTCCGATCCGGTGATATCCAGACTGGCTGCCGATCTTCTTTCCGAGCCGCATACTCTCAGCAGGATCTTCGCAGCTAAACAGACCTATGTGGAGACTGAAGACATGAAACTCAGGGATATAGTGCCCGATGCCCTGCTGAAATTCAAGGGCGATAAGATCAAGATACGACTGAAAGATATTATGAAACAGCTCGAGGAAGCCGTGAAATATGGGGACCGGGAAAGGATCCATGAGCTCCAGACCAGGGATCAGAATCTGAAAGCAGCACTGAGGGCAATTTCTGAAAAGCTTGGAAAAAGAATAATAATATAAAACTGAATTTTTCCTAAATTTGATCTGTCAATACGTCTTTTTATGAAAATCCCGGGTTCAGTTCTATTGTTCATTATCCTGCTTTCAATAAACGCCTGTAAATCCAAAGCGCCTGAAAAAGCACCTGCCACTGAAGGCTTTTCAACATACAGGTCCGTCCCCCCGGGCGGCAGTGCCCCGGCGGCAAAAATGGAAACTCATTACGGGCTTCTCACTCCTGTGGAGATCAGCGTGATCTTTGAAAGGCTCGGGATACCCTATAACAGCGCCGCCCTGAACCCTGTCTCAAACAAGGACCTTTACCTCAGTAATTCAAAGGCGGCAATAAACACTGGCGTCTACGGTGCAGATTTCGGATACCTGAAGATATTCGGAATTGGCCAGGAAGTGATCAACTATATGATGACGATCAGGGAAATGAGCAATAAGCTCGGCATCCCCGACAACCTGCTTACCGAACCAATAAAACAGGTTCGCTCCGACATCGCCGATCCCGACACCATCACTGCACTGATGAAAAAATCATACGATGACATTGAGAACCATCTCAGGGAAAGCGGCAGGGAGAGCACCGCAGGCCTGATGCT
Organism: Bacteroidales bacterium; assembly: GCA_025454775.1. Classification (GTDB taxonomy): domain Bacteria; phylum Bacteroidota; class Bacteroidia; order Bacteroidales; family VadinHA17; genus LD21. The sequence goes on from JALONU010000232.1 coordinate 3,075, forward strand.
TATGGGCGGATGGGTCGAAGCCATGTACCTTGCCACCCACCTTGTCTATAATCCGGCAAATCCCGATCCGGAGGTTGTGCAGAAAATCGCAGAACAGAAATATACACTCACCTCACTGCTGAGCTTCATGAAAAACTATTACGACGACCCTGTTGTGGTTTACTACACCAAGAAGCTCAAATACCTAAAAAATTATTTCGATTCCTTCGAGATCTATTTTGAAAAGGGCGACCTCGAGATCGATACCGTCCGCCAGGTTCTCCTCTCCTCCGGATCCACAAAGATGACCGTTACTGTTGAGACTCTCAACAAAATACGTGACTATGTTGAGAAGCTTCGAACGGAAATGGTAACCCTGTGACATTTATATTTACCTCAAATCAATATGAAAGCAGCTAATTATTTCCTGGTTGTATTGTGCCTGATTTTAACCGTTTCCTGCGGTCATGAAGACAAAAAAGCCCGCAAATCCCAGCAGGCTGAAGGCATAAAACCCGTCACCCCGTCAATCATTGCAATCGACAAGGGTTTCAGTCAGTATATCGCCGGTTATACATCAGGCGTCGTACCGGTAAATTCCATCATAGAGATCATCTTCACTTCCGATTTCGCAGCTAAAGCTGACAAACAGGCCACTGCCGGTATCTTCAGCTTCACTCCGGCCATAAAGGGAAAAACTGAATGGCTTAACGATAATACGTTGGTATTCAGGCCTGCAAAGCTGCTTGAATCGGGGCAGACCTATACCGGCGAGCTGGATCTTTCGAAGCTGGCAGCCGTTGATGAGAGGCTCAGGATCTTCCCCCTGCGCCTGCAGACCCTGAAAAAGGACTTCAGCATAACCACGGGAACGCTAGAGTCCTCAAAGGAAGCTGAAAACACATACACCCTGAGAGGCGAGCTTGCAGCTTCTGATTTCATTGAAGCCTCCGAAGTGGAAACCTGGCTTTCTGCAAAGCTCGATAAGTCAAATCTTCCTGTAAAATGGGATCATTCTGAAAACCTGATTCATAAATTCTCCGTCGAAGGGATCACCCGCGCAGCAAAGCAGCAGGAACTTGTTCTTGAATGGGACGGCCTTAAACATGGAGTGAATCAGAAAGGTACCCGCAGTATCAACATCCCTGTTGCCGGTGAATTTATTGTGATGGATGTTAAAACACAGCTTGGCGAAAATCAGAAAATAGAGATCTTCTTCTCTGATCCGCCGGATCCCTCCCAGGAGCTTGAAGGGCTGGTATATCTTATGCCCTCAGGTAATGCAACCACCTCCATCGAAAACAACATCGTCACTGTGATACCCCAGGCTTCGCTTAACCAGCAGGTGACCCTGAATGTGGAGCAGGCTGTCAGGAACTCAAAAGGGAAGACCTTGACTTCAGGCTTCACCGTCAACCTTAACCTGAAGTCTGTAAATCCTGCCATACAGCTAATCGGCAAAGGAGTCATTATGCCGGCATCGCAGAATCTCATCTTCCCGTTTACCTCAGCAGGACTGAGAGCTGTCGACCTGACGATCATAAAGATCTTCGAGGACAACCTTCCCTGGTTCCTGCAGCAGTTCAACATGAACGGAGGGTATAATATGAAACGCTTCGGAAGACCGGTATACAGGGGTAAAATAGACCTTCTTCCCTCGACGGCGACGGGACCAGGAACATGGAAGCTGTTCACCATCGACATCAATGATTATATCGATGTGGAACCGGGGGTGCTCTACAAGGTGAAGCTGGGAATGAGAAGATCCTATGCAACAATAGATTGTCCGCTCACGGATGAGGACAGGATTTATGAAGATATGCTGAACAGCGCAGAGGAGAAAAGCTACGAATTATGGGACAATCCTGATATCTATTACGATGACGTCGACAACGAAACCTACTATTCGATGGACTTTGACTGGCGCGACCGCGACGATCCCTGCAAGGGAGCATACTACAGGCCTGACAGGAAT
>JALONU010000061.1 GCA_025454775.1 Bacteroidales bacterium
GCCGTTGCGCCTTTACGCCTTTTTATATACCTTTGGGCGATTTTTATCAAAAACCATGAAGAAATTTAAAAGATACCTGGTAACCTCTGCCCTGCCTTATGCCAACGGTCCCCTTCATATAGGGCACCTGGCAGGCGTGTACGTTCCATCCGACATTTACACGAGGTACCTGAGGCTTAAAGGCGAGGATGTCATTTCCATATGCGGATCCGACGAGCACGGAGTTCCCATAACCCTGAAGGCCAGGAATGAGGGCGTTACGCCGCAGGAGATAGTAGACAGGTATCATACCATAAACAAAAAGGCATTTGAGGATTTCGGAATAGCCTTCGATATCTACTCAAGGACTTCTAACAGGATACATTATGAAACGGCATCGGATTTTTTCCTGACGCTCTATAAAAAAGGCGAATTCGTGGAAAAAACCACTGAACAGTATTACGATGAGGAAGCCGGATGCTTTCTTGCCGACCGTTACATTATGGGTACATGCCCTCATTGCGGAAATGAGGGTGCATACGGCGATCAGTGCGAGAAGTGCGGAACCTCGCTGAGCCCTTCCGACCTCATCAATCCTCACTCAACGGTAAGCGGAAGCAAGCCTGTCCTCCGCGAAACCCTTCACTGGTATCTTCCGCTTGACAAATATGAGCCATGGCTCAGGAAATGGATACTCGAGGAACATAAGGAATGGAAAGCCAATGTTTACGGCCAGTGTAAGTCATGGCTCGACCAGGGTCTTCAGCCCAGGGCTGTAAGCCGCGACCTCGACTGGGGCGTGCCTGTGCCTGTTGAAAATGCAAAGGGAAAAGTCCTTTACGTGTGGTTCGACGCACCTATAGGCTATATCTCAGCTACCCGCGAACTGACACCTGACTGGGAAAAATACTGGAAAGACAGTGAAACCAAGATGGTTCACTTCATAGGAAAGGACAATATAGTTTTCCATTGCATAATATTCCCTTCTATGCTGAACGCGGAAGGATCATACATTCTTCCCGACAACGTCCCGGCAAACGAGTTCCTGAACCTGGAAAACGACAAGATCTCCACTTCGAGAAACTGGGCCGTATGGCTCCACGAGTACCTCGAAGACTTTCCCGGCAAGCAGGATGTGCTGCGGTATTCGCTTTGCGCAAGCGCCCCGGAAACCAAGGATAACGATTTCACCTGGAAGGAGTTCCAGGCAAGGAACAATAACGAGCTCGTAGCCATACTGGGCAATTTTGTCAACAGGACACTCGTGCTCACCAATAATTATTACGAAGGTGTGGTTCCCGGCAGGGGTAAGTCAGATCCCGCCGATCAGGCTGCTCTCGCCGAGATCGCCGGTATAAAAAACAATGTGGAGAATGCGCTCGACAACTACCGCTTCAGGGAAGCCCTGAAGGAAGCTATGAACCTTGCAAGACTGGGAAATAAATACCTTGCCGATGCCGAACCATGGAAAGTCATTAAGACCGACCCTGAAAGAGTGAAGACTATAATGAATATCGCCCTCCAGATCACTGCAAACCTTACCATCGTCCTTGAGCCATTCCTCCCTTTCTCCATGAAAAAGCTCAGGGGATGGATAAACAAGGACACATTCAGCTGGAAAGAGGCTGGCAGTACGGACCTGCTGGCTCAGGGCCATATCATCAACAAACCCGGACTGCTTTTCGACAAGATCGAGGACGATGAGATCAGCAGACAGGTGGAAAAACTAATGTCGGCGAAAAAGGCCAACCAGGCTACCGGATCACAGGCTGCACCTTCGAAGGACCCAGTGTCGTTTGATGATTTCACAAAGATAGATATCAGGACCGCCACCATCCTCGAAGCGGAAAAAGTACCTAAAACCACCAAGCTTCTCAAACTTAAGATAGATACAGGCCTGGATATCAGAACTATAGTTTCCGGCATCGCTGAATATTATGAACCTCAGGATATCGTCGGAAAGCAGATTTCCATTGTTGCCAACCTCGAACCGCGCAAAATAAAAGGTATCGAATCGAAGGGAATGATACTCATGGCTGAAGACCGTGACGGGAAACTGGTAATGGTCACCCCTGAGTCGAAGGTGAGCAACGGGAGTATGATCAAATAGGTCAGATCTTCCTGATCCAGGCGCCGGGGAAGATTGTGGAAATGCTGTTCTTGCTGGCTTCAGCCGGGCCCAGTCCCTGGCATCTCATTGCGCTCACCCTGAAGAAGCCGTTGGGAGCTTCAATGATCTCAGGGGAATACCCTTCACCGGAAAGGGCTTTTGCCTGGGTCTCCGCATTCTGCCGCAGCTTAAAGCTGCCTGTTATAATATAATATGAATCAGAAAGTTGTGAAGGCTGTACCGCTTCAGTTACGGTTGGTTCTCCGGCAGTTTCAGCAGAAGGAATGACCACTTCGGGGACGCTGCTGTCAACGGCAGCCCTGTTCTCCTCAAACTCTGCCTTTGCCAGCGGGTTCAGGTTTGTGGCCTCAACCTTAGACCTGAAAAGATCAGTCTTAAGCGGAACCACAACCATGAGTGCAAGAAGAGGAACAATCACTGCAGCTGCTCTCCACACCGCCTTCCTGTTAAATGCTCTTTTTACCGGCTCCCTGCCAATGCGGCCTGATATCCGTTTCCGGACATCATATGTCTCAAGCGGAGAAAAGACGAATGGCTCCAGCCCGAAGGAATCAAGATGGTAGTTCACAGTCCTGTCAGGCTCGAACTGTACGTTCCCCTCCTGGTTATTCATGAAGGTGCCAATGTGGTCGAAAACAACTTTCTCTCCCCTGCCCAGCTTCTTCCTCAGCCCTGTAACAAATTCATCGACGATGATCCGCGCATCACTGTAGTTGACACCTGCATGCCCCGATACTCTTCCTACGAGAAGGCCGTCATTGTGGTTCAGGTTCCTGTTGAAGGAGATCTGCTTAACGGGAGGATAGAACGTGGATGAAGCCTTGTCGATGTGTGCAGGGGTATAATTCCCGATGAATCCACCGAAACCCGGCACAATGACACAATCATGGCTGAAAAGAAGCTCCCGTATGAAGGCGGTTATATCCATCGGAACTGTTTGCTACCACAAAAATAAGAAAAATCATGAATTAATAAAATGATCCGGTCTGGTTCTGTGAAAACCTGCAGAATCTCCGTCACCTGAGGGAGACAGGTATTTGTTTTCCCTCGGATAAAGCAGATTGCCGGAGATTTTGATTATTTTCGTGTCCTGTATAACCAGCATTAAGATGAAGGATATCCAGATGGTCGACCTGAATGCCCAGTACAGGAAACTGAGCGCTGAGATCGACGATGCAATAAAATCAGTATTAAATTCAGCTGCATTCATCAAAGGTCAGGAGGTAAGGAAATTCGAAGAGGAGCTTCAGAAGTACCTGGCCTGCAGAAATGTTATATCCTGCGCCAATGGTACCGATGCCCTCCAGATCGCAATGATGGCCCTCGGGCTGAAGCCGGGCGACGAGGTAATCACCACCAATTTCACGTTCATTGCAACTGTAGAGGTTGTTGCCCTCCTGGGGCTGAAGCTGGTGCTGGTTGACCCTGAACCCGGAACATTCAATATTTCGGTTGAAGCAGTCAGGAAAGCCATCACACAGAGGACAAAGGCAATAGTTCCCGTACATCTGTTCGGCCAGTGTGCCGACATGGATGAGATCCTGGAGATTGCCAGGGAGAAAAATCTGTATGTTATTGAAGACGCCGCTCAGGCTACAGGTGCGGAATACACCTTTTCCGAAGGTGTGCGGAAAAAAGCAGGTACAATGGGTACAGTCGGAACAACTTCATTCTTTCCCTCCAAGAACCTTGGATGCTACGGTGACGGAGGCGCCCTGTTCACCAACGACGATGAACTGGCACAAAAGATCAGAAGCATCTCAAACCACGGAATGAAGGAGAGGTATCACTACGACGATATCGGCGTCAATTCACGTCTCGATACGATCCAGGCGGCTATCCTCCTGGTGAAGCTGAGACATCTCGACCAGTTCAACACTTCAAGAGGGAAGCTTGCAGCAGAATATGATGAGGCTTTTGCGGCTTGCCCCGGAATAGAGGTTCCTGCAAGAACAGGCCGGTCAACACATATATTTCACCAGTATACAATTAAAGTTAAAGACGGCCGCAGGGATGCACTCAGGAAATATCTCGAATCGGCGCGGATACCTTCGATGGTATACTATCCGGGGCCCCTTCACATGCAGAAGGCTTACAGGTACCTCGGGTACGGCGAGAATGATTTTCCCGTGACATCGGGACTCTGCAGAGAGGTGCTTTCACTTCCCATGCACCCCGACATGGAAAAGGAACAGGCAGACTACATTATACAGAACGTTTTGAAATTCTTTGAAAAAGGGTAAGGATGGAAAAGGAATATTTTGCACACGAGACAGCGGTCATTGATGAAGGCTGCAAGATAGGGAAGGGAACGAAGATATGGCATTTCAGCCATGTGATGACAGGGGCTGAGATCGGAGATGGCTGTAACATAGGTCAGAACGTGGTTGTGTCGCCCGGAGTAAGGCTGGGCAGTAATGTCAAGGTACAGAACAACGTGTCAATCTACACCGGGGTGATATGCGATGATGATGTTTTCCTGGGACCGTCGATGGTTTTTACAAATGTTATCAACCCTAGGAGCAAGGTCATCCGAAAGGATAACTATGAGACCACCATCGTCGAAAAAGGAGCAACGATAGGAGCCAATTCAACCATAGTCTGCGGCAACATAATCGGGAGGTATGCATTTGTGGGTGCCGGAGCTGTAGTGACAAAGGATGTCAGGCCCTATGCACTCGTTGTAGGAAATCCTGCCCGGCAGACGGGGTGGATGAGCGAGTACGGGCATAAGCTCTCCTTCGACAAGACAGGATTCGCGGTATGCCCCGAAAGCGGTGACCGTTACCAGCTCGAGAATGGCATCGTTTCAAAGATAATTTAGTAGTTTTATCCCCTCTTTCACGACATTATGGAAACTGTACCAAAAACCTTCGGAATGATAGGTGTGGCAGGCTATATTGCCGTCCGTCACCTAAAAGCTATCAAGGAAACCGGGAATATCCTTCTGGCAAGTCTTGACAGATTTGATTCTGTAGGGCTTCTCGACAGCTATTTTCCGAAAAGCGATTTTTTTGTGGAATTCGAACGTTTCGACAGGCATTTCGATAAGCTCAAAAGAGCCGGCACCAAGATAGACTATGTCAGCATCTGCTCTCCCAATTACCTGCACGACTCCCATATCAGGTTTGCCCTGAGGCACCAGGCTGATGCCATCTGCGAAAAACCTATAGTGCTCAATCCCTGGAACGTAGACGCTCTCCAGGAGATAGAAAGGGAAACCGGACGGAAAATATACACCGTCCTTCAGCTCAGGCATCACCCGAAGATCATAGAGCTCCGCGAGAGGATACAGAACGGCCCGAAAGACAAAGTGTATGATATAGACCTTACCTACATTACAAGCAGGGGAAACTGGTATTTCATATCCTGGAAAGGCGATGTACAGAAATCTGGAGGCATTGCAACGAACATTGGTATCCACTTTTTCGACATGCTCGGATGGATCTTCGGCGAAGTGAAGAACAATGTGGTAAATATTTCGGAGCCCCTGAAGGCAGGAGGTTATCTCGAGCTTAAGAACGCCCGGGTGAGATGGTTCCTCAGTCTCGATTCGAAGGACCTGCCTGAAGAAACAGTGCAGAAAGGACAGAGGACCTTCAGATCGGTGACGGTGGAAGGCGAAGAGGTGGAATTCAGCGAGGGATTCACCGAGCTGCACACACGCACCTATGAGGATATATTATCGGGGGGAGGCTTCGGACTGGATGCCGCAAGGCAGTCAGTGATCACGGCATATACCATAAGGAATGCAGCACCCATAGGATTGCAGGGAAATTATCATCCAATACTTAAAACACTATAAGCATGTATAACGATCTCGTCAGGAAGAAAACAAAGCTTTCTTTAATAGGCCTCGGTTACGTAGGTCTTCCTATTGCACTCGAGTTTGCGAAAAAAATAAAGGTTGTGGGATTCGACATCAGGCCCGACAGGGTGGAGCTGATGAAAAAAGGGATAGATCCCAGTAATGAGCTCACCGCAGAGGCATTCAAAAAAACCGACATACTCTTCACCAGCGACCCTAAAGACCTGCGACAGGCCTCCTTTCATATCATTGCCGTTCCCACCCCCACCAATATATACAACCTTCCTGACCTGGGTCCTGTCCTTAAAGCCTCCGAGACTGTGGGAAAGATCCTCAAGAAAGGAGACTACGTCGTTTACGAATCGACCGTATATCCCGGATGCACAGAGGAGGACTGTGTCCCTGTTCTTGAGAAGTTCTCGAAACTGAAATGCGGAAGGGATTTTAAGGTGGGCTTTTCGCCCGAAAGGATAAATCCGGGGGATAAGAACCATACACTGACAAAAATTGTCAAGGTGACAAGCGGATGCGACCCGGAGTCTGCTGAGAACATAGCCAAAACCTATGAGCTTATCATCGGGGCAGGAGTCTACAGGGCCAGCTCCATCAAGGTGGCCGAGTCGGCCAAGATCATAGAGAACACGCAGCGCGATATCAACATAGCCTTCATGAATGAACTTTCTCTTATCTTCAACAGGCTGGGAGTGAACACTTTCGAGGTCCTTGAGGCTGCCGGAACGAAATGGAACTTCCTTAAGTTCTACCCCGGTCTCGTGGGTGGGCACTGCATAGGTGTCGATCCCTACTATCTTTCCTACAAGGCCAAAGCACTGGGTTACCATCCGCAGATGATCGATTCCGGCCGCTTCATTAACGACAGCATGGGTCGGTATATTGGAAAGCAGACAGTGAAGAAGATCATTGCTTCGGGGAAAAATCCGACTCATTCGAGAGTATTGATAATGGGGATCACATTCAAGGAAGACGTGACCGACATAAGGAACTCCAAGGTTGTCGATATAATTGCCGAGCTGAACGATTTCAGCGTAAGCGTTGATGTAATAGATCCTATGGCCGATGCCGGGGAAGTGAAACATGAATACAGGGTCGACCTTCGTAAAAAGCCTTCCGGAAAATACGACGCCATTATACTTGCCGTGAGCCATACGCAGTACCTTAAGCTGGAGGAGAAATGGTTTGCACCACTTCTGAACAAGGACGGGATAATAGTTGACGTCAAGGGAATACTCAGGGGAAAAATAAAGAACCATACATACTGGAGCCTGTAATGAAAGAAAAAATAGTTGTCACCGGTGGTACGGGATATATAGGATCGCACACGGCGGTTGAGCTTATGAATGAAGGTTATGAGGTTATTCTTATCGATAATCTTTACAATTCTGAAGCCGTTGTAGCAGACCGTATCGGTCAGATAACGGGAAAAACTCCTCAGCTTGAGGTGTTCGATCTTTGCAGGAAGAAGAAAGTCAGCAGTTTCTTCAGGGAAAACAATGATGTGGCAGCAATAATTCACTTTGCTGCCTATAAGGCGGTGGGAGAGTCAGTGAACAAGCCTCTGGCATACTACAGGAACAACCTTGTATCCCTTATCAACCTCCTCGGTGCCATGAAGAAGCATGGGATCCCGGCAATGGTATTTTCATCGTCGTGCACGGTGTACGGGCAGCCGGAGAAACTCCCCGTAACCGAGGATGCCCCCATCCAGCCGGCAGTTTCGCCGTACGGCAATACCAAACAGATCGGAGAGGAGATCATCAGGGACACAATAGCCGCCCATCAGGGCCTTAAGGGGATATCCCTCAGGTACTTCAACCCTATCGGGGCACATCCTTCTGCACTTATAGGAGAGCTTCCGAGAGGAGTCCCTGAAAACCTTGTGCCATTCATAACCCAGACAGCCTACGGGCTCAGGGATGAACTGAAGGTTTTCGGGAACGACTATAATACGCCTGACGGATCGTGCATAAGGGATTATCTCCATGTTGTCGACCTCGCAAAAGCTCATGTAACAGCTGTGAAAAGGCTGCTTGAGGGAAAGAACAAGAACGATTATGAAATATTCAACCTGGGAACAGGAAAGGGAGTTTCGGTGCTTGAGGCAATTTCATCTTTCGAGAGGGCTACTGGCCGTAAGCTGCAATATACCATTGCAGGCAGAAGGGCCGGCGACATTGAAAAGATCTGGGCAGACCCTTCACTTGCAAACAGGGAGCTCGGCTGGAAAACAGCAAGCTCACTCGATGAGGCTATGAAAACCGCCTGGGAATGGGAACAGTATATCAGGAAGAAAACTGAAGAGCAATGAACAATAACAAGACTATCCTGATCACCGGCGGAGCCGGATTCATAGGTTCACATGTTGTAAGGCGCTTTGTCAGGAATTATCCGGACTACCTGGTTGTGAATGCCGACAAGCTCACCTATGCCGGGAACCTGGAAAACCTTTCCGATATAGACAGGAGCCCAAATTACAGGTTCGAAAGGATTGACATTGTCGACAAAAAATCAGTTACGGAGCTGTTTGGCAGATACAGTTTTGACGGCATCATTCATCTTGCTGCCGAATCGCATGTCGACAGGTCCATCACCGGTCCTGATGAATTCGTTTTTACAAACATTGTGGGAACGGTCAACCTCCTGAATGCAGCCCGCGCTGCCTGGGGAAATAATTCCGGAGGAAAACTCTTTTATCATATTTCGACCGATGAGGTTTTTGGCTCCCTGGGAAGCGAGGGGATGTTCACCGAAACCACTGCTTATGACCCGAAAAGTCCATACTCGGCTTCGAAAGCCGGATCCGACCATATGGTAAGAGCCTACAGCCACACTTTCGGCGTTCCAGCCATAATATCTAACTGTTCAAACAATTACGGACCAAACCAGTTCCCCGAGAAGCTCATTCCGCTTGCCATAAACAACATTAAGAACAGGAAGCCCGTGCCTGTATACGGAAAAGGCGAAAACATACGCGACTGGCTTTATGTTGAAGACCATGCTGCCGCCATTGATCTTATCTTCCACAGTGGAAAAACCGGGGAAACCTACAACATAGGAGGCAATAACGAATGGAAGAACATCGACCTTATCAGGCTTCTCTGCAGGATCATGGACAGGAAGACGGGAAGGAACCCGGGAGAATCAGAGGCTCTCATAACATTTGTGAAGGACCGCCCGGGCCACGACCTGAGGTATGCGATCGACTCTTCAAAGCTTCAGGGAGAACTGGGCTGGAAGCCCATCCCCCGTTTTGAGGATGGTCTGGAAAGGACAGTCGACTGGTACCTGTCGAACGAGAAATGGCTGAAGAACGTCCTCTCGGGTGATTATGAAAAATACTATGATTCGATGTATTCCGGGAGGTAACGGGGATCCTATTTCACTTTTTTCATTCTTCCTATCAGCTCGTCTCCGAGAGCTGTTTTCTTCCTTATATGATCCTGAATTGCAGCGACTACGCTGTTGGATTCAAATTCACCTCTTACCTGTTCAAAATCCCGTTTCTTGATCTCGGCTCCCCCGTCAATGCCGAATCCTGTCATGGAGGAAAGTGTGAATTCTTTGCGTGCATCTTCATAGAGCATCCTGTCGAGCTCGGTAACGCTTTTCTTCCACTTTTCAACCAGGCCGATAACATCGGCGGATGAAAACCGGCTGACAGGTTTCCCGGCTTCCTGTTCTATCCTCTCGCAGGCCCATATCCACTCCCAGTCATAATATGACCTGTGCATGGTCCTGAATTCATTACCGATCTTTTCAAGTGAGTCGGCTTTTCCGGTTTCTATATCGTCAAGAAGTTTGTCAACAACTCTCTGCGGCGCAATCAACCCGGCAATGTCGACCCATTCCCCGTTGCCATGCGATTTGTCCGGCTGAAGTCTTTTCCTGATCTCGGAGTTGGTTTTGAATTCCGTTTTTTCAAGCCTTTTGATAAGTGAGTTGCCGAGGAATTTATTGATGCCTGTCTGGTATAACTGGATCCCTCTTTCAAGCGAAGGGCCCTTGATCATCATATTGTTGTAGGTGTAAGATGCCGAAACAGCCCCTGCTACCGATTTGATCCTTTTTAGCAGGTCGCGGCCCTCGAACATTTTCCGGATCGTATAAGGACTGAGGAGGTTGAAATTTATATGGTCGATCTTTTCCGGATCCTTTCTCCTGTCTCGCTTCGGCCATTTCTGGGCGTCTCTTATAGTTCCCACGCTTCTCAGGTTAACGCCCGGGACAAGTATGCTCTCATCGTTGCTCTCGATGAGATATGAGAATGGAAGGGATGAGGTGTCCATGTTCTTGTAATGCCTTCCCATTACCAGTGTAAAAGGTCCTATCCGTGCCGGCCACAGCAGGTATGAATCGCTGGTGGTCTTCGATCCCCTTTCCATGATGCCCTGGTGAATGGGGCCGAGCTTGTACATATGGTTGCTCTGGTTTGATCCGCTGCCGGCGTTCATAAATGAAAAGATCCCGGCAATAAGAAGCGTTGACTTGTGGTGGGTAACAGTATACGGTCCTGCAAATATGGAGCACGCCTCCCCGTGAAATCCTGCGCAGTTTGCAAAGAACAGCGAATTTTCGGCAGAGTAATGCTTGCCAAGAACACAGCCCTGGCCAATAAAGCACTTGTCGATAAGTGTTGATTCTGTGACGATCGAGCCGGAACAGACGATGAAGTGTTCCATGATCACTCCGGGACCAATGAATACCGGATCTTCAGCACAGCTGTTAACGGAACCTTCATTGAGGCTCATGGTTCCTTCCACCATGCTGTTCTCCCCGAACCTTACATTCCTTATCCTGCGGCAGTTCAGTATCCTGCTGTTCCTGCCTATTGTTCCTGTTTCAGAAGCCACGGATTCCGAGTAGCCGGAGATCATCGCCTCAATCTTTTCTATCGCCTTGTTACGGTGCCTGTAGAGCGCTATGATATAAGCTTCATGAGCCGAAAGCCTGTCCCAGATTCTCACGGCTCTCCCTCCTGTTTCATTCAGGACAGCCACCTCGGTACCGTTGCCGAAAGTTGATCTTCCCTCGGTATAAATCCTGCCGCAGTCCTTTATAACAACATTGTCTTCAATGGTGTAGTTGGCGATATAATCTCCTATGTTGCGTATCAGGACATCTGATCCTATCGTGCAGTTATGAATATGGGCATTGGATATGCCGCATTCCGATGTGACGCCCGATTCGTCGGTATATGTTCCCGAGCAGCTTCCCAGCCTCACTATGCCGGTAAATGTCACATTCCGGAATCTTGAAGGGTCGAATCCCTGTGTTACACGTATTTTGCTCCAATCGCTGCAATGGCAGCTGTTGCCTGTAAGAATCTTGATTTCAGAAGGTGAAAGATCTCTGAATTTCCTGGCAGGGCTCATATTGTGGTTATTTAAAGGTTATTCTACAGTGACAGATTTTGCAAGGTTCCTCGGCTGGTCGACGTTGCATCCCCTGAGAACAGCTATGTGATATGAGAGGAGCTGCAGCGGGATAACAGCCATAAGCCCTGAGAAAACTGTTTTGGCTTCGGGGACTTCAAGAACATGGTCGGCCATTTTCCGGATAATCTCGTCACCCTCTGTAACTATAGCAATAACCTTTCCCTTCCTGGCCTTTATTTCCTGGATGTTGTTGATGATCTTCTCGTATGTATCGTCGCGGGTAGCGACAACGACCACCGGCATATTTTCATCTATCAGTGCTATCGGACCATGTTTCATCTCTGCAGCCGGATATCCCTCTGCATGAATATAGGATATTTCCTTAAGCTTAAGGGCGCCTTCGAGGGCTACCGGGAACAGATAACCTCTTCCGAGGTAAAGTGCATTGTGGCAGTCTTTTATGGTAGTGGCCAGTTCAAGTGCCTGTTCGTTAACCAGGAGCGCCTTTTCAATCTTTCCGGGGATTGAAACAAGTTCTGAGATCATTTCCCTGTAGTAGGAGTCGGAGACCAGTCCTTTAAGATGGCCTATCTCGATGGCCATCATGGCAAGCACGGTGACCTGGGTTGTAAAGGCCTTTGTAGAGGCAACACCTATTTCCGGTCCGGCGTGGGTGTAAACGCCGGCGTCGGTTTCCCTTGGTATACTGCTTCCCACCACGTTGCAGATGCCTATGACCTTTGCTCCCTTCTGCCTCGCCAGCTTGACGGCAGCAAGCGTGTCGGCTGTTTCACCGCTCTGGCTTATTGCTATGACGATGTCCCCTTTCCTGATTATGGGGTTCCTGTACCTGAACTCCGATGCATATTCCACCTCAACGGGGATACGTGTGAATTCCTCGAAGAGGTACTCACCAAGAAGACCTGCGTGCCAGGAAGTGCCGCATGCTATTATAAGAATTCTGTCAGCCTGCGACATTGTGTCGAGCACGTCGTGAAGCCCTCCCAGCATTATTCCTGAATGATCGGGCAGAACCCTGCCTCTGAAGGTGTCGTGGATAGCCCGCGGCTGTTCAAAGATCTCCTTGAGCATGAAATGTGCAAAGCCTTCCTTGTCAATCTCCCCGATCTTCAGGTCGATCTTCTTCACTTCGGGCTTTATCTGTTCATGCCTGAGTGTTTTGAGCACGAGTTCGTCTTTCCGAATGATCGCGAGATCGTCGTCGTTGAGGTAAATGACTCTTTGTGTATACTCAACGATGGGCGTTGCATCCGAAGCAATGAAATTTTCACCGTCGCCCACTCCTATCACCAGCGGGCTTCCCTTCTTTGCAGCAAACATCTTGTCAGGCTCACCGGCGCACAGTATTACAAGCCCGTAAGCCCCTTCAACCCGGTTGAGGGCAAGTGTTATAGCCTGCTCTGCAGTAAGGTCGCCTTCAATATAAAGATGTTCGATGAGGTTTGCGAGTACTTCAGTATCTGTCTGGCTAGTAAAAGTTATGCCTCGTCCTGTAAGATGCTTCTTGAGTGTGGCATAGTTCTCTATTATGCCGTTGTGGACGACAACAAAATTCCCCTTGTAAGAAACCTGCGGATGGGCGTTGAGCTCATTGGGTTCTCCGTGAGTGGCCCATCGTGTATGTCCCATCCCTGTGGTGCCGTTGAAGCTGGACCTGTTGACCATTTCCTCGAGCTCGGAGACTTTTCCCTTGCATTTGAAGATCTTAGTTTCCCCGTTGACAAGGGCCATGCCGGCTGAATCATATCCCCTGTACTCAAGCCTCTTTAACCCGTTAATGATTATCTCGCGGGCCGGCCTCGACCCTATATAACCTATTATTCCGCACATAAAGTGTCAGTTTAGATAAATGAAGCCGAATTTAGGAATTCTGCCTGAAAAACTAATATTTTGTATAGGTAAATTCAAACCTGATCGGTTTCGATGCGCTGTTGGTCCTCAGCATAACGTTGTTCCCGGCTTCCGGCAGGAGAAACAATTCCAGTTCGGGATGAATATTCCCGGTCTCGTCATCAAGGTAATTCTGGACAAAGGTGGCAATATTAAGATTATAAACGTCATCCAGGATTGATGCTGCCGTCGTATCGACTGTCCCGTCGTAGAAATTGGTATAGGTTTCAGGGACAAAGTAGGCAGTATCGTTTTTACCTATATACCTTAAATACAGCCTCCCCGGGATGTTTGACCTGTTATAGTATGGATCATCGTAGATTACAGGGATCTTAAGCCTTGCCTTGTTGACAGACACCCTTTCCATCTCCGGTGAATTTTTTATCGAGTCGAGTTTTGACAGGATCAGCTTTGCAAACACGCCATTAAACTGCTGGACATATGAAATCGTATCTAGCACCGTTGTGTCGTTAATAATGTCCCGGAGGTTACCTGTTGTCGCCGTTGTATAATCATGGCGGTAAAGGTTGTAGCAGGTATTTACGGAAATGGCATCAAGGATAAAGGTGAATGTCTTGGAAACATTGTACTCGTCCTTGAAATAAACCGTGAAATAATTTGAATAATATCCATACGGACCCGGAGAGGCACAGCTGAGTGAGACAAGGAGGGGATCGCCGGGAGAGATCATCTGGAAATACAGCCCCCTGAAATATTCCCTGAAATCGACATCCTTGGTATACTTTAGTTTTGTTGTATCCCTGAGGATATAGGCACCAAACCAGTTGTCAATAGGTATTGATATATTGTTGATAGTGTCGGCTTTAAGCGCTGGAAGAGGAATATCTTCAAGGAACCAGGAGGTTACTGGCACATCCTGGCTGGAATAATAGGTAAGGGTGTCGTAGAGAACATCAGATATTTCTGACAATCTTAAATAGTGCTGATCCGTAACATCTCCCTCTACAGTAAGGAGCCTCAGGAAGAGCTTTACGGAATCGATGACGCCTACTTTCCCGCCGGGCCATTGTCCGGTAAGCCTGACCTGGGAAACGAACTCACAGGTGGTCTTGCCGAAGTAAGGATCATTTACCGCACCCAGGTAACTTATTGCCGGCATGCCGGAAGGTATGGAATCCTTGTACATCGTATAAGCCCTGACGTTCAGGAGGGATGATTCAATTTCCACAAAATCTGATCCGGGAAGCAGGTTTCTGCCGGCCAGGCCGGGAGGGTCCTCACAGGAAACAACAACAAAAACAAACCCGGCGATGAGTGCTGGAAGAATGAGTGTTGTTATATGTTCAGAAAGGGATCTGATCCGGGAGGTATGATTAAGAAAGCAATTTGTCATAAAAATCATTATAGACATCTATATATTTCGTTTCGTCCGCATAGGGAAGAACGGGCTTGTTGATCGTTTTAAGGTATTTTACCAGTTCGCTGTTTATTTCCTCGCTGCCAATTATCACTGCATCTGAATTCCGGATAGCAAGCTTGGAAACATTAACAAAATCGGGCTTTTTGACAAGCCTGAGGTTCTCTCCGTCAATACCGTCAAATCGCAGTTTGTCGGCGAACGTTGATCTAAACGGAGTTTTGAAATCATTATTGTAAACCGAGTAGATAATCTTGTAATTATGGAACAGCGGGTCATCGCTGTATATGCTCCTGAGGTATATTGGCACCAGCGCCGACATCCATCCGTGGCAATGGACAATGTCAGGAGCCCAGCGGAGCTTCTTCACCGTTTCAATGACCCCCCGTGCAAAGAAGAGCGCTCTCTCGTCGTTGTCTTCAAATTCCTTTCCCGACGAGTCGGCGATAATGT
>JALONU010000062.1 GCA_025454775.1 Bacteroidales bacterium
CTTTCCCGACGAGTCGGCGATAATGTGCTTTCTCTGGAAATAGTCATCGTTGTCGATGAAATATACCTGCATTCTTGCACTCTGTATCGATGCAACTTTAATAATGAGGGGGTGATCGGTATCGTCAATAATCAGGTTCATTCCCGAAAGCCTGATCACTTCATGAAGCTGATTCCTGCGTTCGTTAATACATCCATACCGGGGCATGAAAGTTCTTATCTCCTTGCCCTTTTCCTGGATGCCCTGCGGCAGGTATCTTCCGATCTTTGACAGTTTTGTTTCCCCCAGATAAGGAGTTATCTCCTGCGAAATGAATAAAACCTTCCTGCTTTCCATGTACCTGACTGGATACCATTGCTTATCAAGGTGCAAAGATAATAAGAAAAAACGAGAATATTTACAAGAGTGCCGGTTAATGACTTTAGAACGGGTACCTGATCTTTTTTCCCGCAGATCACGCAGATTCTACAGGATGCCACAATTCCCTCTCCCTTTCTCCCCATCTTCCACTCCCGGCAGCCCGACCCCCCCAACCCTCCTCACCTTCGTCCCGGTAACCCGACCCCCCAACCCCCCAAGGGGGGCTTAAGATCCAATTCACTGCAAATTGCCTGTCTTCGGTCTTTTGTCTTTTGTCTTTTGTCTTTTGTCATGGGTGCCGGACATAGGCAGGTAATGGAAATTACTCTTAGCTTTGTATGTTAAATTTTCTTAAATGATTGTTGTAAACAGCGTCAGCGGGCTTCGCGGAAAGCTCGACACACTGAAACCGTCACTACTGGGATTCGTGCCAACAATGGGAGCCCTGCATGAAGGGCATATCTCGCTTGCCGCTCGTGCAAAAAAGGATTGCCCGGTGATGGTTGTGAGCATTTATGTGAATCCCACCCAGTTCAACGATAAGGAAGATCTTAAGAACTACCCGCGAACAATTCAGTCAGATATCAGGCTCCTGAAAAAGCATCTCAGGAAAAATGACATTGTCTTTATCCCCGACGACAGGGAGATCTATCCTGAACCCGGCACGCGAAAGTTCAGCTTTGGCAGCCTCGACAGGGTCATGGAAGCATTGCACAGACCCGGACACTTCAATGGTGTGGCGCAGGTTGTGAGCAGGCTCTTTGAGATAGTAAAGCCCGATATTGCTTATTTCGGGCTTAAGGATTTCCAGCAGGTGGCTGTCATAAAATCGCTTGTCCGGCAGCTGAGCATGAAGGTAAGGATAGAAGCCTGCCCGATTATAAGGGAGAGCGACGGCCTTGCCATGAGCAGCAGGAACAGGCTGCTTGAACCTGACATCAGGCGGCGTGCCCCGGTGATCCGCAGAACCCTGATAAAAGCTGCGGAGATGATAAATACGAAGGATATCGGTGGAATCAGGGACTACGTTAAAAAGACTATTGAGCTGGAAAAGGATTTTGAAGTTGAATATTTCGAAATTGCCGACGACGAAAAACTTATACCTGTTTCAGACAGGAGCGAAATGAAAAGGGACAAACGTTATTATGGCTGTATCGCTGTCAGGGCAGGCAGGATACGCCTGATAGATAATATTGAAATAACCTTGGCGTGAATCAAAAGGTTATTAACTTTGCATCCAGATATTTTTATCCTTCCCCAGACAATGCTTATCGAAGTACTGAAATCAAAGATACACAGGGTCAGCGTAACTGAAGCTAACCTTAACTATATAGGGAGCATAGGCATTGATGAAGATCTCATGGATGCTGCAGACATCATTGAAAACGAAAAGGTGCAGGTTGTTAACATCAACAACGGGGAACGCCTTGAGACTTATGTCATTAAGGGAGAAAGGGGTTCCGGGATCATTTCCATGAACGGGGCTGCCGCCAGGAAGGTCCAGGTGGGAGACATACTATTGATAATGTCATACGCAGCAATGGAACCCCCGGAAGCCAGAAAATTCAAACCGAAGATCATTTTCCCCGACACCAAAACAAACAGGCTGATTTGAAATTCAGGAAATACCTCATACAGGCTCTGAAGTTCACGGGATTCCTGGCTGCAGGGCTCTTTCTTCTGTGGCTTGCCTTCAGGAAAGTTGACATAAGGAGTCTGGCAGGCAACCTCAGGGAGGCCAACTACTACTGGCTGCTCCTGTCACTGCTCTTCAGCCTTGCGGCTTTCATGCTCCGTGCCCGCCGGTGGCAGCTTCTGATACACCCCCTGGGCGACAAGCCCTCCTTCTGGAATACCTTCCATGCACTCATGATCGGCTATATGGCAAACCTTGCCCTGCCAAGGATAGGGGAAATAACCCGCTGCGTGGTGCTTGGCAAAAAGGAGAAAATACCTGTCGACAAGCTGGTTGGTACGGTAATAATAGAAAGGACGATCGATTTCTTTTCAGTCCTGGTATTCCTTGTTGTCATTCTGTTCTTCAGCAGCTCCCTGCTAAGGGATTTCCTGAAGGAGAGCATCTTCATCCCGTTCAGGGAAAAAGTCCTTTCTGCCACAAGCTTTTCATGGATATTCTGGACAGTTCTGGCATTTTTATTTTTAATCGTCCTTTTCATACTTATACGATACAGGAGGGATCTCAGGCAGCTCAGGTTCTTCAAAAAGGTGTTTGAGATTATCAGGGGTGTGGTCGACGGGCTGAAGACAATTACCAGCCTTCAGAGAAAATGGGAGTTCGTATTCATAACTATACTGATATGGATAAGCTATGCCCTTATGACCTGGGTTGTGGTTTTCTGTCTTGAGAGCACGTCGCATGTTTCCTTCTGGGATTCCCTTGTTCTTCTGGTAGTAGGAGGGCTCGCGATGTCGGTTCCTGTTCAGGGAGGCTTTGGGGCATTTCACTATGCGATCTCCAGGGTCCTGATAGTGATGCAGGGGGTCAGCCTTGAAGACGGACTTACCTATGCTCTGCTTTCCCATGAATCGCAGATTCTTTTTGAAATTGTGGTTGGCCTTTTATCCTTATATTTGATCTATGGCAGGAAGAGCAGTGCCAGGCCTGCCGGTCAGTCATGACAAAGTCTAAAACAGTCTATGTTTGCCAGAACTGCGGCGCTGAATCGCCGAAGTGGATCGGACGCTGTCCCTCATGCAGGGAATGGAATACCTATCACGAAGAGATCATAGCCCCGGCAAACCAGAAAGCTTCCTCTTTTATTTCAGGGCAGGTAAGGAGGAAACCAGAACTTCTCGACAATATAAAGGCTGACGAAAAGAATCGTACGGCAACAGGTATTTCCGAACTCGACAGGATCCTCGGCGGGGGAATGGTCGGAGGTTCGCTGATACTTATCGGAGGAGAGCCGGGTGTGGGAAAATCGACACTCGCCTTGCAGCTTGCCCTGTCGCTGAAAAACACAACGATCCTGTATGTCTCGGGAGAGGAGAGCGAGGAACAGATAAGCCTGAGGGCCAAAAGACTGAAAAATTCAAATCCTCTTTGCTACGTTCTTTGTGAAACGGAGCTGGAAACAATCCTTGCACATTCGGAACAGCTGAAACCCGGACTGATCATCATCGACTCCATCCAGACCATAAGCACAACCATGCTCGAATCTTCCGCCGGGACGGTATCACAGGTCAGGGAGAGCGCCGCACAGCTCCTTAAATATTCCAAGGTCACGGGTATCCCAGTTTTCCTGATAGGACACATAACGAAGGACGGCACACTCGCCGGGCCCAAGGTGCTGGAGCATATAGTGGATGTTGTACTCTATTTCGAAGGCGACAATAACTATGTCTACCGCATCCTGAGGTCTGCCAAGAACCGCTTCGGGTCAACATCGGAAATAGGGATTTTCGAGATGGCTGAAGCCGGGCTGAGGGAAGTGAACAATCCGTCGGAGATGTTCATTAACCAGCATGATGAAGCATTGAGCGGGATCTCCATTGCTGCAACGGTTGACGGGCTGCGTCCCTTCCTGATCGAGACTCAGGCCCTGGTTAGCAGTGCCGTATACGGAACACCTCAGCGAAGTGCAACTGGATTCGATATCAGGAGACTAAACATGCTCCTTGCAGTACTCGAAAAAAGAGCAGGCTTCAGGCTTGGTGTCAAGGATGTGTTCCTCAATATCGCCGGAGGCATTAAAGTCAGCGATCCTGCGATCGACCTGGCAATAGTCAGTTCCGTGCTTTCCTCCAACCTTGATATTCCTGTT
The DNA here is from genome assembly GCA_025454775.1 of Bacteroidales bacterium. Lineage (GTDB taxonomy): Bacteria > Bacteroidota > Bacteroidia > Bacteroidales > VadinHA17 > LD21. The sequence goes on from JALONU010000062.1 coordinate 4,146, forward strand.
TCAAGGGAGGTATGCCTTGCGGGAGAGACAGGGCTGTCGGGCGAGATACGACCCGTTTCGAGGATAGAACAGAGAATAAGGGAAGCTTCAAAAATGGGATTTAAAAAGATCTATATCTCAAAATTCCATAAAGGAATTTCATTGAAGGGTGTGGAGATCGAAGTTGTACACGTGGGCAAGATCGAGCACCTGGTCAGGGGTTTGTTCGGTTGAACCACCCCCGTCCCGCTGAAGCGGGACCGCCCCCTAAAGGGGGCTGAAGACCCATTCCAAAGATTCCATTCCGGGTTTATTGCCCCCCTTTAGGGGGGGTGGGGGGCGTATTAATACCTGTCCCTCAGCGGGTTATCCCTTCTTGTGCTCTCGTGCTGCACCTTGCTGCAATCGAGTTCCATATTGAACCCTGCAGGCCTTTCAAATTCGTCTGTCTCCAAGATCCCGAATTCGGGATCGGCATAAACCATTTTAAGGAATTTTGCAAAAATGGGAAGTGCAACATTTGCGCCCTGGCCTTCCGAAAGAGTTTCAAAATGTATTGAACGGTCTTCCCAGCCGCTCCAGACGCCTCCTACAAGACTGGGTGTGATCCCCATGAACCAGGCATCGGATTGCTCCTGTGTTGTTCCTGTTTTACCTCCTATCTGGTTCATGAGGTTATAGGGATCTCTCCGAAGCCTTATCCCTGACCCTGTCTGAACTACTCCCTGGAGCAGGTTGGTCATGAGGTAGGCTGTTTCTTCGCTCAGTACCACTTCAATCTTCGATGAGAATGTCGAGATCACGTTCCCGTTCTTGTCTTCGATCCTGGTAACATACATGGGCCTTGTATAAATGCCCTTGTTGGCAAAGGTCCCGTATGCTCCCACCATCTCCTCGAGCTTGACATCCGAGGTGCCGAGGAATATTGATACGACAGGGTCGATGAAACTCCTTACTCCCATTTTTTTCATCAGGTCAACCACGGGTTCAGGACTGAAGCGTTCCATGATCCATGCCGATATATAATTTTCAGACTGGGCCAGCCCCCATTTCAGGGTCACCATCTTGCCGTGATATTTTGGATTTCCTGAGCTCCTGGGCCTCCATATCGTGTCTTTTCCGTTCATAATTACCTGGAAGGTTCTTGGAATATTCTCGACCTCATAGCATGGAGAATAATCGTTCATCATGGCAATTGTGTAGAGGAACGGCTTGATTGTGCTTCCTACCTGTCTTCTCTGCTGTGTGCAGGCGTCGTACTTGAAGTACCTGAAATCCGGTCCGCCGACATAAGCCTTTATATGACCTGTGCTGGGTTCCTCCACCATAAAGCCTGATCTTATGAAGTATTTATAATACCAGATGGAATCCAGGGGTGTCATAATGGTGTCGATCTCTCCTTTCCAGGAAAAGACCTTCATTCTTGCAGGGGTGTTGAATTCAAGCATTATCGAATCTTCCGGGACTCCCCTTGCCCGAAGGCTGTAATATCGGTCGCTCTGCGTCAGCGACCTCATGATCATTTCATCAATCTGTTTTCTCGTCAGATCGTTGGAATAGGGAGGTGTCCTGAACGATTTTGCCCTCCTGTAAAAGGCAGGCTGGATATCAGTTGAAAGGTGTTCCCGCAGTGCATCCTCAGCATATTGCTGCATCCTTGAATTGATGGTGGTATATATCTTAAGGCCGTCACTGTAAACATCATAGTTTGATCCGTCGGGTTTGTGGTTCTTGGCACACCATCCATAAAGAGGATCATTCTCCCACTGCCAGAGAGCATCGGCATATGAAGAGGGATTCCTGTAGAGTTTCGGATTGGGCTCAGGCCTTGTCATCAGGAAACGGAGGTATTCCCGCAGGTAGGTCGCCCTGCCTGTATTATGGTCTTCCGGCTGGAAATCGAGCTCTATGGGGAGCTTTTTGACGGAATCGGCAGTGTGCCTGTCGATATAACCGTATTTTTCCATTTGCGAAAGAACAATATTGCGTCTCTGGAAAACACGGTCGTAGTACCTTCTCGGATTATAAAGGCTGGAATTCTTCAGCATGCCTATAAGCACAGCTGCTTCCTGCAGATTCAGGGAGTCGGGAGTGCTGTTGAAATAAACCCTGGCTGCAGACCTGATGCCGATAGCCTGGTAGAGGAAATCATATTTATTAAGGTACATTGCTATGATCTCTTCCTTTGTGTAGCTCTTTTCGAGCTTGACTGCTGTCTGCCACTCCTTGAATTTAGATACTCCGAGCCTGACTTTCCTGGTAAAAGCCGAAACCGTATCGGCATCCCTTGGATAGAGCAGCTTGGCAAGCTGCTGCGAGATCGTACTTCCCCCGCCTGTCGGCTGTCGCAGGATGATAGTCTTCACCACAGCCCTCACCAGGCCCCTGAGGTCAATGCCTGAGTGACGGTAATACCTTATATCTTCTGTGGCTATTAGTGCATTTACCAGGTGTGGGGAGAGCTCTTCATAATCAGTCCATGTCCTGTTCTCGAGAGCGATCAGACCCAGCAGGACCTCATCTTCTGAAATGACCTGGGCTGCCAGGTTAAGTTCCGGGTTTTCAAGTTCGGCAAATGAAGGCATAGTTCCCAGCTTTCCTTTGCCGATCAGGATGAATATAGTGATGAGCAGAATGAAAGGGAAGGTAAAAACCGACCAAAACCAGATTAGGTATTTTTTGTTCCTGAGAGTGCCTTTCATCGGGCTTTTCAATTTGTTTCAAAAATAGCAAAATAAAAGAATCTTGCCCGTTTATTTTGAAGTTTGGGCTTCAAATGATTTACTTTGCGGAGTTTTAAAACGAAATATTTCCCTTTAAATGATCGAGAACCTCGTAATTGTAGAGTCACCTGCAAAGGCAAAGACAATTGAAAAATTTCTTGGAAAGGATTTCAGGGTGGTATCGAGTTTCGGACATATACGCGACCTTGCGAAAAAGAACCTGGGTATAAACATTCAGAAGAACTTCGAACCCGACTATGAGATCCCCAAGGAGAAGGCAAAGGTTGTCAGCGAACTCAGAAAGGCTGCCTCTGAAGCAAAGAACATATGGATAGCTTCCGATGAAGACCGGGAGGGAGAGGCAATTGCCTGGCATCTTGCAGGAGTCCTGAAGCTCGATCTCGACACTACCAAAAGGATTGTCTTTCATGAAATCACAAAGGATGCGATTTCAGATGCCATCGAAAATCCCCGCAAAATCGATATGAACCTCGTGAATTCACAGCAGGCCAGGAGAATTCTTGACAGGCTTGTTGGATTCGAGATCTCTCCGGTATTGTGGAAGAAAGTCCAGCCTTCGCTCTCGGCCGGCAGAGTACAATCAGTGGCCGTCAGGCTGATCGTTGAGCGGGAAAGAGAGATAATATCCTTCAAACCGGAATCATCCTTCAGGGTAACAGCTGTTTTCAGGGTCACTGCTGCAGATGACAGTTCCGTAATCAAGGCTGAAGCTTCGAAGAAATTTTCGGACGAGAAGGAAGCCCGGAAATTCCTGGAGCTATGCAGCGCTGCAGAATACGCTGTGGGTGAAATTACGGTAAAACCGGGAACACGTTCACCGGCGCCACCGTTCACAACTTCAACCCTGCAGCAGGAGGCTTACCGGAAACTTGGCTTCTCCGTAGCCCAGACAATGACAGTAGCCCAGAGGCTTTACGAATCAGGGAAAATAACCTACATGAGGACCGATTCCACGAACCTGTCTAAACTTGCGCTGGCAAAATCGCGCGAGGTCATCATTTCGGAGTTCGGGGAAGACTATTCAAAAACCCGGCAGTTCAAGACGAAGACCAAGGGCGCCCAGGAAGCTCACGAAGCTATACGTCCTGCATATCCCGACCATCCCACCATCCAGGGCAACCAGAACGAAAAGAGGCTTTACGATCTCATCTGGAAAAGAACGATCGCATCGCAGATGGCAGATGCCAGGATTGAAAAGACAAGCATTGCCATAAATATGAATAATTCACCGGTAACTTTCAATGCTGCCGGAGAAGTTGTGAAATTTGACGGATTCCTGAAGGTATATATGGAATCTTCGGACCAGGACAACGGTGATGACGAAAGAGAGGTAATACCGCCTGTAAAGAAGGGGATGCCCCTGTGGTACAATATCATAACGGCAACGCAAAGATTCACCTCACCCCCGCCAAGATATACAGAAGCCAGCCTCGTGAAAAGGCTTGAGGAATTGGGAATAGGAAGACCTTCAACTTATGCACCTACGATCTCCACCATTCAGAACAGGGGATATGTTTCGAGGGAGGACCGGCCCGGAGAAAAGAGAACTGTGAAATTATTCACACTGTCGAATGGTAAGATCGTTCCGGAATCAAAGTCGGAAATAGCCGGAAAGGAAAAATCAAAGCTCTTCCCCCAGGATATAGGGATGATAGTGAACGACTTCCTGATGGAAAACTTTTCCGACATAGTTGATTATCATTTTACTGCCGAGGTTGAGGAGCAGTTTGACGATATTGCCCTCGGGAAGCTGAAGTGGACAAGGATGCTTGACGATTTCTATGGCCCCTTTCACAAGACAATAGAGAACACCCTTGAAAAAGACCGCAAAACAGGGATCAGGGTCCTTGGAAACCATCCTGAAACCGGAGAACCTGTTACAGTCAGGATGGGAAGGTTCGGACCGGTGGCCCAGATAGGCAGTACGGAAAACGGCGGCAAGCCCAGGTTTTCAAGCCTGACAAAGAACCAGCTCCTTGAAACGATAACACTGGAGGAAGCTCTGAACCTCTTCAGGCTGCCCAGGTCGGTCGGAAACCTCGACGGTGAAGATCTGTCGGTAGGCATCGGCAGGTTCGGTCCTTATCTCAGGCATAAGGGGAAATTCTTCTCACTGAAGAAAGGAGTGGATGATCCGTATTCACTTACAATGGAAAGGGCAGTTGAGATCATCAACCAGAAAAATGAGGATGAAAAGAAAAAAGTGATAAGGGATTATGGCGACATAAAGATACTCAACGGTAAATACGGTCCTTATCTCACAAGTGAAAATAAGAACTACAGGATCCCGAAGGGCGCCGATGCTGAAAAACTGACCAGGGAGGAATGCCTGGAAATTATTGAAAAAACATCCAAAAGCAAGAAGAGCTCCTGAAAACAGCTTCTATGGACCTGAAAGATTACCTTAATCCGGTCAGCATTGACAGCCCTGATATAGAATATGTTTCAGGGCATGCGGGATTCCCGCATTCAATAACGGTTCACACCGAAAGCATGAACCTGCGGGACATTTCAAAGTTCCGGGTGGCCTTGCTGGGTGTTCCCGAGGGCCGAAACGCCCATGGGACGGGAACTTCAATGGGACCCGACCGCATCAGGGCAGAATTGTACAGGCTGGCAAGGATCCCGGGGAAGACGAAGATCATCGATCTCGGGAATATGAAGCAGGGCAGCTCGTTCAATGACACACTTGCAGGACTTGCCGATGTTCTGGTTTCCCTGGCAGGTCAGAATATTTTTCCCGTGGTCACCGGAGGGAGCAGTGCACTCGTCCCGGCGATCGACCGGGCTCTTTCTGAGCTGAAGATCAGGTATACGCTGGCCGCTGTTGACCCAAGAATAGATTTCATTGCCGAGAAAAGAGAACCAGGCCCGTTCAACTATCTCAACACCATAGCCCAGGATCACCGGAGCACATTGCGTCATTACATAAACATAGGATATCAGACCTACCTTAACGATCCACAGGTGGTGAACCGGTTTCTGAAAAGGAAATCAGAGCTTTTAAGGGTCGGCGATGTCAGGAAAGCCATTTACCTTACAGAACCTCTTCTGCGTGATGCCGATGCTGCTGTTTTCGACATTTCGGCTGTAAGGCAGTCAGACGCGCCGGGCACTGCTTCTCCTTCACCCAACGGATTTTACGGTGAGGAGATATGCCTTCTTTCGAGGTATGCAGGCATCTCGGACAACCTTAAGGTTTTCGGGCTCTTTGATGTGGATCCAGGGTTCGATCTGAGAAACCAGACCGCAGCTCTTGCAGCCCAGATAATCTGGTTCTTCCTCGAGGGTTTTGCCCAGAAGCAATTTGAGGCTCCCACACCGGGGACCAGCAACCAGGGCAGGTTCACAAGATACCATGTCAGGATATCGGACCTGGAGGATGACATGATCTTCATCAAGAGCAACCTTACTGACCGGTGGTGGATGGAACTGCCGTCGGGCGAGGACAAGGTCAGCTACATAGCATGCTCGCACGAGGATTACCTGCAGGCGAACCACAACGAGGTCCCTGAAAGATGGATAAGGGGGATTGAGAGACTGAAGTCCTGAAAATTCATCGTTTCTTCATTCTTCATCAGCTAACTTTGCAGGTTCGTCCCCGCCGGAAGGGGTCTCATCAAAACAATATTTATTGCTCCCAAATAAATAAAACTATATTTGTTTACGTTTTAGTTTTTTAATTAATTTTACTGCTTCATCTGTTAAGCATGGAACTCCTTGATAATTAAAGAAATGAAAAGAACCCTGACAGCATTTCTTTTCTTTTTTCTTGTATGCCTTCCCGGTTTCCCCCAGCAGGATCCGGTAACAAGTCAGTACATGTTCAATGTTCTGACCTACAATCCGGGAATTGCCGGCACCTCGGGAATGATTTGTGCAACAGCTCTTAACAGGCAGCAATGGGTGGGATTCAAAGGAGCTCCCTCGACAACTGTTTTCAACGTAAGTGCCCCGGTTTCACTCTTCAAGAGAAAGCATGGTGTAGGGCTTTCGATTGAAGCAGATAACGTTGGTTTCGACAAGGACCTTAACCTTCAGGGAATTTACACCTATCTCGTTGACATGAATATCGGGAAGCTAGGCATAGGGGTAAGCCTTGGCATGCTGAGCAAGACACTTGAACCTGAATGGTATATACCTGACGGTGATGAATTCACTCCGCCCGACCAGGATCCGCTTATTCCCGTCAGCAAGGAGAACTTTATTGCCTTTGATGCCGGTTTTGGTTTATACCTCCTGGCCGACAGGTACTATGCCGCCTTGTCGGCAACACATATTAACCAGCCTAAAATCAAATATGCAAAGGAAGGCGGAGGAGATGTCACGACCTATGTCAGCAGGCATTACTACCTTACTGCCGGATACAACATTCAGATGAGGAATCCTTCCTTTGAGCTGCTTCCTTCGGCTTTTGCCTACAGCGACGGTAAGGTACTGCAATTCAATGTCACTTCTCTTGTGAGATACAATAAAAAAGTATGGGGAGGCGTTTCCTACAGGGCCGGAGATGCACTGATTGGCATTGTAGGCTTTGAGCTTTACAATGGCCTCAGGATCGGATATTCCTATGATTTCCCTTTGTCGGACATCAGGAAGAGCACCAGCGGCTCGCATGAATTCATGGTGAACTACTGCTTTGATCTCAGCCTGGGCAGAAGCCCCATGAGATATAAAAGTATCAGATTTTTATGAATATTGAAAAAAAATAACTTACTTGCATTATAAATTAACTAAAGATATGAAAAAGGTACTTCTATCTGCCCTGATTATTGTAATATTCGTGACTGGATGCGGGACATCGAACACAGGGGAGCTGACAGGAGTTCTCGGAAGGAAGAAGTTTTTTGAGCCGGAACCAGTGGAAATGGCTTTCATCCCTGCAGGCAACTTCATGATGGGTCCTAGCGACCAGGACGCCCTGTTTGCAATGAACAGCCTCTCAAAGTCTGTAACCGTCGATGCATTCTGGATGGATCAGACCGAGATCACGAATAACAAATACCGTCAGTTCGTTTACTGGGTCCGCGACTCTATCCTGAGGACAAAGCTTGGCGAAGCACAGGTGCCCGACCGCGAATATTTCATGACGGATGAGGACGGAAATGTACTGGAAGGCAACATAATAAACTGGGACGAAAAAATAGACCCCGAAGAAGAAACTACAAGAGGGATCATAGAGGAAATGTATTATCCTCCCGAGGAAAGATTTGCCGGCAAGAAACAATATGATGTCCGTAAATTCAACTACTCCTACTGGTGGGTCGATTACAGGCAGGCCGCAAAGGTTCCCTACATACACGACTACCAGAACCAGACAGGCAAATACGTGGGACAGGTTACAAACAAGGACGGCAGCCGCACCGACGTCAGGGACCGTTCTTCATTCATAAGGCACGAGGTTATCAATATATACCCCGACACCCTCTGCTGGATAAGGGATTTCACCTACTCATTCAACGACCCGCAGGCCGACCTTTATTTCTGGCATCCTTCGTTTGACGATTACCCGGTTGTGGGAATCACATGGCACCAGGCAAACGCTTTCAGCCACTGGAGAACCGACTTCATGAACACTGCCCTGAGGAAAAACGGGATCCCCGACGTTCAGGCATACAGGCTCCCCCTTGAGACAGAATGGGAATATGCATCACGAGGAGGCCTCGACCTTTCAATGTATCCGTGGGGCGGCCCCTACACCCGCAACTACCAGGGATGCTTCCTGGCAAACTTCAAGCCTCTCAGGGGCAATTACATCGACGACGGCAACGTATATGCCGGCAAAGTAGCATCCTACGAACCTAACGAATACGGCCTCTACGATATGGCAGGTAACGTGGCTGAATGGACACTCTGTGCTTACCATCCCTCAGCCTATATCTTTGAACACGACCTGCAGCCCGATTATCAGTACAACGCCACACCCCAGGATCCGCCTATTATGAAAAGAAAGGTTATCCGCGGAGGTTCATGGAAGGATATAGCATATTTCCTTCAGACAAGCGCAAGGGACTATGAATACCAGGATACCACCAAATCCTATGTCGGCTTCCGTAACGTAAGGCCCTATATCGGAGCTGAACAATGATCCATCATCAAACTTATGAAACAACCCTATAAATATTCAGGTATATGAGTCTAGCAGAATTAGTACAAAGTAGCGGATGGAAAAATTTCATCGCAAAGCTTTATGGTATCGGCGCATCGGTGGTAATCATCGGCGCTTTGTTCAAAATCCAGCACTGGCCACTGGCAGGCCTCATGCTTACTATAGGCCTCTGTACGGAAGCAATCATCTTCTTCTTCTCGGCATTTGAACCCCTGCATGAAGAGATCGACTGGTCTCTGGTATATCCTGAGCTGGCCGGGATTCCTGAAGAAGGTGAAGAGCTCGGCGCTCACGGAACCGGTAAACTCCGGGATGGAGCCGCAAGAGGAATAATCGGCGGCGTAGGCGGAGGAGCAGGCTCGGCAGCACTGGCCAAATTTGATGAGATGCTTGAAAAAGCCGAAATTACACCTGACCTGTTCCAGAAGCTGGGAGGAGGCATGAAAAAGCTTGGCGAGGCTACTGCTAACTTCAACGCAATGGGCGATATGGCGGCTGCATCCACAAAGTACATGAGCTCCGTCAATATAGCTACCGATAACCTTGGGAAACTGGCCGATTCATATGCCAGTACCACAAAGGTTATTAACGAAACAGGCTCAACCTACAAGAATTTGACAGATTCACTCTCCGCAATAGAGGTGGGAGGAAAATCATACCAGCAGCAGCTTGAGGTACTCAACAAGAACCTCTCTGCCCTCAATGCTGTTTATGAGCTGCAGAAGAAAGGTGCAGACGATCATCTCAAGGAATCAGAATCACTTTACAAGGGCCTGCAGGTGCTGATGAAAGACCTGACGGATTCTGCCGGAGATACAAAGAAATACCGTGAACAGATAGCAAAACTTAACGACAACCTGTCGGCTCTCAACAATGTCTATGGAAATATGCTTGCTGCAATGAATGTCAAGTAAGGCGGCATTTGTTTCAACCAATTAAACTACCAAGAAAATGGCTCACGAAAAGCTATCTCCGCGACAAAGAATGATCGGTATGATGTACCTGGTGCTGACAGCAATGCTGGCACTCAACGTGTCGAAGGAAACCGTAAAAGCCTTCATGCAGGTTGACAAGGGTCTCAGTCTTACCGTCGATAATTACATAAAGAAGAACGCCATTATCTACAACGATTTCGAAGCATCTTTCGCAACATATCCTGAAAAGACCGGTCCCTACAGGACCAAGGCTCTCGAGGTGAAGCAGCGTGCTGAGGAGATGTACAATTTCATCCAGGACCTTAAGATAATGATCATCAAGAAAGCCGATGGCGATGATGCGGAAGCTGTTAACGGTAGAGAAATTGACATCACCAAGGTAAAAAAGTTTGACGACAACAATGTCCCCTCCGAGGTGCTTATTGGTTCCAAGGAAGACGGAATGGCCTACGACCTGAAAGACGCTCTTGACAAATACCGTGAATTCCTTACTGAGGTTCTTGACGGGAAAGCTCCGGCTATCGAGGAATCGCTGAAGAAAACACTCAACACCGATGACGGCCTCAACGAAGACAGGGAAATGGAAAAATGGGCTAACCTTACATTCCAGCTCCTACCGCTTGTGGGATCCAATGCGCTTCTTACAAAAATGCAGGTAGACGTTCGCAACGCTGAAACCGAGGTGCTTAATTTCCTTTTCTCCCAGATAGATAAATCAAACTATAAGTTTAACAAGCTCGATGCTGTTGTTATCCCGAGATCAACGGTCGTTACACTCGGAAGCACATACCAGGCTACCGTTTTCCTTTCTGCTACAGACTCATTGCAGCGGCCGACAATCACGGTGAATGGCGACCAGGTTCTCGAACTCGATGACTATGGACGAGGCGTTTACAATGTCAAGGCCACTTCGCTCGGAACTAAAAAATGGGGCGGCGTAATAGAACTGAAATCACCCGACGGACAGAAAATACCCTATAAATTCGATTCAGAATACTCAGTTGAGATCCCAAATGTTGTTGTCTCTCCCACGGCCATGAACATTATGTATGCCGGGATCGCAAATCCCATCGACATATCGATACCGGGCTATGGCTCCGACAAGATAAGGATTACCAGGGTTGTGAACGGA